>PMDM01000155.1 GCA_003155565.1 Methylococcaceae bacterium
TTCGTGGTTTTATGCCTTAAGTTGATGCGTATGTGGTAGGCAAAACCTGCCCAACAGGCCTTACTGCAATCAAGTATTCAATTTATTCATCACGGCCGCCATATCGCCTGCAACCATTTGACCGACAAAGCTTCTACTCAAATCGAAAGCGTTAACCATCATTTCCCATTCTTGTTTTGATGGCGAGGACAACACAAAATCGACTACGATTTTTCCGGCAGCCGGGCGACCAATACCTATTCTTAGCCGGTAAAATTCTTTTGAACCCAAATGCGCAATAATGTCTCTTAATCCGTTATGCCCGGCATGACCACCATCTTGCTTAAGCTTTACCACGCCCGGATTGAAATCCAGCTCATCATGAACAACAAGAATTTCTTCAGGATGTAATTTGTAATATCGGGTGATTTTTCCTACAGACTGGCCACTTCTATTCATAAAAGTGTCNNCCTTGAAATCTGGGCTCATTGGACCAGATACAACCCAGTTCCTGTGCCAAGGTATCTAAAAACAAAAACCCGGCATTATGCCGGGTTTTTTCGTACTGCTGACCCGGATTACCCAAGCCAACGATAAGCTTAATCATGACAACTACTTTATTCAACAGCCTCGTCTTTACTGGCTTTTGACGCCATCATGGAAGCAACAGGCAAATCATGTTCCGGGCCCTGAGCCAAAACCACAATCTCAATACCTGCAGGCAATACAACATTTGAAAGATGAATAGTTTCACCAATATCCAGGCCAGCCAGATCTACCTCAAGATATTCAGGCAAGGCCGAAGGCAGACATAAAACTTCTACATAAACCATAGAGTGGGTTACGATACCGCCTTTTTTTCCACCAATAGAAGTTGCTTCATTGATAAAATGCAACGGCACATGTACTTTTACTGCTTCAGACATATTAACCCGGAAAAAATCCAGATGTAAAATCTGAAATTTTGCAGGGTTACGCTGAACACCTTTCAGGATTGCTTGCTCTGTTTTTCCATCAACAGTGACATCCAGTACATGCGAATAAACCGCCTCATGTTCGAGATGCTTAATGAGTTCATTATGATTTAAGACCAGCATTTGAGGCTCAATATGACCACCGTATATTACTTCAGGCACATTACCTTGACGACGCGCATTTCTTGCTGCGCTCTTACCTGATTGCCCACGGCTTTCGGCAACAAATTCAAATACGTTAGACATTTTTCCTCACAATTTTTTCTGAAGTCCGTGCCTTAAAAGCACACACATTAAATTCTATCAATCAATAACTATTATTTACGTATAGTTAATCTACGTAAAGCGAACTAACCGACTCACCCACTGCAATTCGTCTTATTGTCTCAGCCAACATTTCTGCAACGCTAAGCTGTCTTATTTTTCCGGACTGAGCCGCCTCCTGATTCAGCGGTATAGTATCCGTAACAACCAACTCATCAAGCACAGAGCCATTCAAGTTTTTCATCGCATTGCCTGACAATACTGCATGAGTACAATAGGCAACCACTTTTGTTGCGCCGTGTTTTTTCAGCGCAGTAGCTGCGTGGCACAAAGTGCCTGCCGTATCAACCAAATCGTCAATAAGGACACAAGTGCGACCATCAACATCACCAATGATGTGCATAATCTCCGAGACATTGGCCTTGGGTCTGCGCTTATCGATGATGGCAAGATCCGCATCATCAAGGCGTTTTGCAAGGGCTCGCGCCCTGACAACACCACCAACATCCGGTGAAACAACTATCAGATCTTTATATTGTTGCCGCCACACATCACCTAAAAGGAGGGGTGATGAATAAACATTATCCACAGGAATATCAAAAAAACCCTGGATTTGGTCAGCATGTAAATCAACTGTTAAAACCCGATTAGCACCTGATTGCTCTATCATTTGGGCAACCAGCTTGGCGCTAATTGGCACTCGCGCCGATCTCGACCTTCTGTCTTGCCGAGCATAGCCGTAATAAGGCAACACTGCCGTTATTCGTGATGCGGAGGCACGCTTGAGCGCGTCCATCATCACCAGCAGTTCCATCAAATTTTCGTTAGTGGGCGAACACGTTGGCTGGATGACAAAAACATCCTTACCACGGACGTTTTCTTCAATTTCTACAGCAACCTCACCATCACTAAAGCGCCCAACAGTCGCCATACCCAGACGCATGTTAAGTTTTTTAACTATACCCTCGGACAAAGCCAAGTTAGCATTTCCCGAAAACACCATCATAGCGGTGTCGTTCATCCGAGTTCTCCTAAGTCTTTCTTAGCCCATGCGGAAATAGTGGCTGGGTCGCTAGGATTCGAACCTAGGTATGCGGAGATCAAAACCCCGTGCCTTACCGCTTGGCGACGACCCATCAATTCACGATATTAAAATGATAAACATTAAGCTTTGCAAATAAAGGCGATTCATTGACCCCTTTTACCAAATAAGCAAGCCACTTATTTTTCAACTTGTGGTAAGCCTCGGCGGCTGCATCGTACGAATCAAACTGTGCAAATACACACGCACCCGTTCCCGTAAGTCTTGCCTCAGAAAACTCAGACAGCTCTTGCAAAGCTTCTTTAACTAGCGGGTAACGCCCACAAACCACCTGAAGACAGTCGTTTTGGTGTTCGCCCCCAATAAAGCCCAGCATTGTGATGGATTTACTATTACGTGTCAAATCTTTAGCGGAAAAAATTTCCTTTGTTTCCACATGGCAATCCGGCTTTATGATCACAAGCCATTGTTCAGGAATGATAATTTTACCGAGCTTTTCACCAACCCCTTCGCCCCATGAAGAATATCCGTAAATAAACACCGGGACATCTGCGCCTAGCAACAAACCCATCGTGAGCAGTTTTTCTTTTGGAAGATTTAACCCCCAAAGCGCATTCAGCACCACCAAAGTGGTTGCAGCGTCAGAGCTACCACCGCCCAAACCGCCACCCATAGGCAAGTTTTTTTCCACCTCGATGCACACGCCTAAATCACAGCCGGTCTCGGCTTTTAACAACTTGGCAGCCCGTACCGTTAAATCATCCGCCTCCGCCACACCAGAAATGGTTTTTAGCAGCCGTATTTCTCCGTTCTCAGCAGGATGAAAAGTAAGCCAATCGCATAAGTCTACAAACTGGAACACGGTTTGGAGGAGATGATAACCGTCTTCCCTCTGCCCGATAATACGCAACATCAAATTCAATTTTGCAGGTGCAGGCCATCTTTCTGCCCATGCCGACTGCTTAGTTAGCCTTTCCGCCATTTAAATCCCATTGGTCGATAATCAGTTTCAGTTTTACATGTTCATTAGAAACTGCCATTTTATGCGGCAGGGTCTCAACACCTGTCTTCTGCATTTCCTTAAAAGCGATCAACCATCCATCTTGCACATAGCCATCGCCAGTTTCCTGAAATTTTTGGCCTGATTCTGGAAGCCCCACTGTCCAAAAACGAAGTGACTGTAACGGCACAAACAGGCCTAATTGTTGATTAATAAACTGTTCTGGTTGGTTTGATGATTGGACATTGCCACCTCCCCGGTCTATTTTAACGAAATCATCGCTTAGAACAATCACGACAGCACCTTGACCTAAAGGCCCTGACAAGCGTATTTTCTCGAAATCAGGCTGATGATTCCATTCGATATTTGCCGACCATGAATCTTTTGGCGATGTTATTGCTACTCGCCCTTCCATACGCCATTCCCGCATATCATAAAGATGCAACCTTGCAGCCTGGGAATAAGAGCCGCTCGGAGCAGTCGATACGCTTGCACAAGCCGAAAGCAACAGCACAAAAAAACAGACTGTGCCTAGCTGTTTTGTTAGTTGACGCAACACTTTATTTACTGGAATCTAATTGCAAAAATTTATTTTTAAAACCAAGCAGATAAGGATCATCAGGCGCGTTATCTAAGGCATTTACAATTAATTTTTTGGCATCATCTTTTTTTCCAGAAACCCAAAGCACTTCGGCAAGATGTGCGGCAATTTCATTTTCGGGTTGCTTCTCGTACGCCCGTTGCAGGTAGTCCAGGGCTATATGGTGATTGCCCATTTTGTATTTTAGCCAACCATAGCTATCCAGGATAACCGGCTCGTCCGGCTTTATTCGTAAGGCTTGAAGTAGATAGGTTTCCGCTTCTGCATAACGTGTGGTTTTGTCAGCAAGACTGTAACCCAGCGCGTTTAAGGCTTCGACATTATCGGGTGCCTTCGCCAGTATTTTCTGTAAATCAGCTTCCATGACAGCTAACTTACCCATTCGGTCAGCCATCAAAGCCCTGGAATAGAGCAATTCCTCCTGATCTGGATAATTTTTTAATTCACCAGTCAAGTAGTTGTACGCTTTTTCATACTGCTTTTGTTGGCTGTACAATTCCGCCTGAATCAACACAATACGCGTTTTTTGTTTTGGAAATTTACCCGGCAGGGCTTTCAACCGCTGTTCCGCCTTATCGAACTGCTTATCTTTGGCAAGCAAAGAAATCGCAGTCACCACTGCTTCAAATTGGAATGGCCCTTCAGTAACTTTATCGAACCAAGTTAAGGCATTTCCCGTGTTATCACGTTTTTCTTCTATTTTTCCCAGATAAAAATTCGCTTGATTACGCCATTCGGCTTGCCCAAGCAACTGCTTGAAAATATCTTCGGCCTTGTCGTCGCGGTCTAATTGCAAATTCACCAGACCTAAGGAAAATTGGCTTTCAAAATCCTTAGCATTATTGGCGATGAGTGTTTCGTATACCTCGCCCGCCTCTTCATACTTAGCTGACTTGATAAGCACCTGGGCCAGCATTTTTTTAAATTTTTGATTCTCGGGATATTTAAGCGAAGCATTCCTCAACAAAGTTTCAGCACGCTTGAAATCTTCTGCGTAGACCGCCATCTGGGCTTGCAGAATCAAAGCCTTATCCCAATTCGGCTGCAATCGCAATGCTTGCTCGACTTTTCTTTCAGCCAAGCCATTATTTTTCATATCCGCCGCTAACAAAGACTGAATAAAATAAACCCCTGCCTGATCGGGATGTTTAACCGACAAGGCTTCCATCACATCGTAAATGAACGGGACGTTACCTTCTTTTTGTAGGGCACTTGCCAGTTCAAATAAGGTCTTTTCGAAACCGGCAGGATCTTGTTTCAGGAGCGCACTTAACTGCTCAACGGCCTGCTGTTTATTTTCAGCCTTTAATGCCGACAGTGCGGCAATTTTTCTGGCTGACAGGTTGTTCGGTTCTTGTTTTAACCATAAAGAGACAGCCTCATTAGACTTGTTGCCATCCTTGATATAAAGGGCAATCATTGCCGCCCGTTCAGTAAGCCTTGGATCATGGACGCGTTTGGCGGCTTCCAGATACCCTTCCAGGGCGACATCATACTGGCCTCTTTGTCCGGCGATCTCCGCAGTCAGCAACATAAAGAGCACATCGGGATCAAGGGAAGATTTATCTTCCTTACGTTCACTTTTACTTAGGGGCTTGGTCGGCTCAACAGGTTTCACAGACGCTTTAGGTGTCGAAACCTGTTCCGGTGCAGTAGCACAACCAACAAAAAAAACGAGGGAAATAACTGAAAACAATCTTAAAATTGACACAGATGATCCTATCTATAATTCACAAAATATCTCGCATAGATTAGCAGAAAACCCAATTGGTTCAGACTGTTAATTTATTTCCAATATTTTGTACGTATACTCAGATAACATAATGAAGTAACCAAAAGAACCGGCACTACGCTAATAATTAGTTAAAAATCATAAATTTACCAAATATTGAACGGGTATTTCCTTGTTAAACCGGCAACTTTGTCCTTGCAAATAACAGCTTTATTTCTGCTTGGATTAAACAATGCACTTTTAAAATATGTTCAGCTTATCCGATGAAAGCTCTCGCNNCCAATGACCCCTTCCAAATCTGTTACAATTTAGCTAACCCGTTACATTACCTAAGCCATGACACTTTTAGCAGTCGGAATTAATTACAACACCGCACCAGTTGCCATCCGCGAGCGCCTGTCATTTCCTGCTGACACCTTATATGCGTCCTTAAAGGAATTGAGGCAAGTCCGCGAAATCAGCGAAGCAGTCATTCTTTCGACCTGCAACCGCACCGAATTTTACTGCACTGCCACAACCGCCAATGAGAAATTCCTGGTCGACTGGGTTGCACAAACCAAAAAAATTGATGTCGATATTTTCAAGCCCTACTTATACACCCATGCTGACAATCAGCTAATACGGCACATGTTCCGTGTTGCCAGTGGTTTGGACTCAATGATCCTGGGCGAGCCGCAAATTTTGGGACAAATGAAGACCGCTTACCAAACGGCTTGTGAAGCCGGAACCTTGGGCAAGCATCTGGGTAAACTTTTTCAACAAACCTTTACAGCCGCCAAGAAAGTCCGCACGGATACCGCGATTGGCTCCAGCCCTGTCTCAGTGGCCTTTGCCGCCGTCCAGCTTGCACAGCAGATATTTGCCAACCTTGAAGGAACAAACCGCGCTATTAATCGGGGCCGGGGAAACCATTGAGCTGACGGCGCGACACTTACGCCAGCAAGGCATAAGTCGTATTATTATCGCCAACCGCACCCATGCCAAAGCACTAGACCTGGCCGAAAAATTTAAAGGCCAGGCAATCACCTTAGCTGAATTGCCCATGTATTTGGCAGAAGCTGATATCGTAATCTCATCGACAGCCAGCCAATTACCGATACTCGGCAAAGGCAGCGTCGAAAGCGCCCTGAAAAAACGTCGGTATAAACCGATGTTCATGGTAGACCTNNATTTGCAAAATACCATCGACCAAAACATGGATTCACGCCGTCGTGCCGCCGAGCAAGCAGAAGAAATTATCGACACCCAGGTCGATCATTTTTTGGCATGGTTACGCGCCCAGAACGCCCAAAACACGATACGCGGTTACCGCCAGCAGGCCGAACAAACCCGCGACGAAAGTTTGCAAAAAGCCTTCGCCTTATTGAAAAACGGCAGCACACCCGAAGAAGCATTAACGCGCCTGGCTTACGGTTTGACCAACAAACTTATCCACACCCCCAGCACACAAATCCGTGACGCTGCTGCCAACGAAAGACATGATGTGATTGCGGCTGCACACGAAATTTTTAAATTGAATAAGTGATTTAGGCGCAAGGCAAAAGGCTCAAGGTGAAAAACGGCAGATTAAACCTGAGAACTTTTGCCTTTTGCCTAAATTTTCAAACACGCTGAATAGTTACTCCTAAGAAATAAAGATGAAACCCTCCATACAATACAAGTTAGAAAGCCTTTGCGAACGCTATGATGAAATAGCGGCACTGTTATCAGAACCCAGCATTCAAAACAACCAAAACAAATTCCGCGCTTTAAGCCAGGAATATGCACAAATTACACCATTGGTCGAAGTTTACAAGAAACGCGCCGAAGCCCTTGCCCAGAAAGTATCGGCTGCTGAAATGGCTAATGATAGCGACCCTGAACTTCGGGAACTAGCCAAGGAAGAAATTACCGAAGCCGAGCAAACAATTGACGCTATTGAGCATGAGCTACAAGTCCTGCTATTACCCAAAGACCCCAACGATACCCGNNCAACGCTATGCGGAAAGAAAAGGCTGGCAAACGGAAATCATCAGCGAAAACCAGGGTGAACACGGCGGTTATAAGGAAGTTATCTTACGTGTTTCTGGGCGCGATGTTTACTCCCAACTAAAGTTTGAATCCGGCACCCACCGCGTACAACGGGTTCCTGAAACCGAATCACAAGGCCGCATCCATACCTCGGCTTGTACTGTTGCCATCATGCCGGAAGTCGAAGAAGTCGATGCCATCGACATTAATCCCGCCGACCTTAAAGTGGACACCTACCGCTCATCCGGCGCAGGTGGCCAGCACGTCAACAAGACCGAATCTGCAATCCGTATCACTCACATACCGTCGGGCGTGGTGGTAGAATGCCAAGATGAACGCTCACAACATAAAAATCGGGCTCGCGCCATGTCTTTACTGGCTTCCCGCTTATTGTCAGCCGAGCAGGAAAAGCATCACGCCGAACAATCCCTCACGCGCAAGCTACAAGTCGGCAGTGGCGACCGCTCCGAGCGTATTCGCACCTATAACTATCCGCAAGGCCGCTTGACCGACCATCGCATTAACTTGACCTTATACAAGCTGGAAGACATCATGCAAGGCGGACTGGAGTTTGTTGTCGAACCTTTGGTCAGCGAGCATCAGGCGGAACTCCTTACTCAACTGGGTGATGAGTAGGCCAAGAAAATCCTAGTGCCTACCATCAAGACGGCTTTGACCGAGGCGTTTAGCTTACTACAATCAGTAAACGAGTCACCGTTGCTGGATGCCGAAGTATTGCTTTGCAAGGTTCTAGGCAAAGACAGGTCATATTTACGTGCCTGGCCTGATGGAGAATTAAGCCCAGAGCAAAATCAGGCTTATCAAGTTTTGGTGAATGCCAGACGACAAGGCAAGCCTATCGCTTACATTACCGGTACCAGGGAATTCTGGTCACGGGATTTTCTGGTCTCGCCGGATGTGCTGATTCCAAGGCCTGACACTGAATTGCTCATCGAACTCAGTTTGGTGCTGATACCGACAAACCAACCTTGCAGAATCATCGATTTAGGCACTGGCTCCGGCATTATCGCTATCACGCTTGCCGCAGAACGGCCTGATGCCCAGGTCATCGCGACGGATATTAGCCCAGCCGCCATTCAAATTGCCAAGACCAATGCGGCTAAACATAACGTCGGGCACATTGAGTTTTACCAAAGCAACTGGTTTGATAGCATCCCGGCAGGCAAATTCGATCTTATTGTCAGCAACCCGCCTTACCTTGCCGAAGACGACGAACATCTACAACAAGGCGATTTGCGCTTTGAACCGAAAACCGCCTTGATTGCAAATGAGGAAGGATTAGTGGATATCAGGATCATCGCTGAAACAGCTATTACAAAATTGGAATCGGGCGGATACGTAATCGTTGAACATGGCTATGATCAGGGCCTGACTATACGGAAAATGTTTATTAGCTTGGGTTATAACAATGTCCAAACTCATGAAGATCTGGCTAGGTTACCAAGAGTGACGGTAGGCCAAAACGTATAATACTTAGCATGTTTTCAAGTGTTTATCGCCCACCACCCAACTTTAGTTACACCTGAGCAAATTATATGCAAACCATAGCTTGGCAGCCTCAAATCGGCGATCCAACTTTCGCAGGATGGTTTACTGTCTTTTCATATTTCTTGGCTGCCTTTCTAGCTTGTCGAGTGTATCGGGAGCTGCCAAAACTTCATCATTCTTACCCTAAGCAGCGGTTGTTTTGGCTAATCATCGGCTTATTAAGCCTAATTCTGGGCTTCAACAAACAGTTGGATTTACAATCGTTATTGACCGCCATTGGCAAATATTACGCCCATCAACAAGGTTGGTATGAGCGGCGTAGGTTGATACAGGGGGCATTTATCGGAATGATTTTGATTCTCGGCATTGGCTTTATCGCATGGGGAATGCGTTTTTTTAAAGGCATTCTTATCCACAATTGGCTTGCTTTCACAGGCATTGTTTTTTTAATCGTTTTCATCCTGATTCGGGCATCTTCTTTCCATCACATGGATCAATTGATCGGTTTCCGCTTTATGGAATTAAAACTAAATTGGATACTAGAGTTAACGGGCATATATTCAATTGTTTTCAATGCATTATGGATTCTACGATCAAAGAGATAATGCTATTTCTTATTTTATCAGCCGTGGCTAGCCTGATTACAATAACTTATCACCTCAGCAACACCATTGATGGTTTAGAATTGTCAAAAATCAGGACGTGAAGGAATAGCCATGACAATAACCGAAATTCAAATACCCCGCAAACTTACCAACCAACTATTGCATCTGGCGCAATTATCGCCCGACTACGAAATATGCGGTCTCGTCGGCGGCAAAAACGGCACCCCCAGCACCTGCTACCCCATAGCCAACATTGCCGAACAACCGCAACAGCGTTTCCTGCTCGATGCCAAACAGCAAATAGCCGCCATGGCCGACATGCGAAATGAGGGTGAAGAACTGTTCGCCATTTACCATTCGCACCCGAAAACACCCGCCCAACCGTCCATTCACGACTTGGAAGCCGCCGCTTACCCCGATGCGCTATACCTGATTATCTCGTTAAGTACCAAAGGCGTACTGGAAATGCGCGGCTTTAAAGTAAACCAGCAAAAAGCGCAGGAAGTTGTGCTTACCTTGTTGGAGGAATGATTTCGATGCCGGGCGGCGCATGTTGGCCGTCCGGCTGAGAAGCAATAATCAATAACAAAACCCTCCGTCCTCCATCACCACTTGACAAAATTCTCACTTAGTAGACACTAGAGCCGTTTTTCACCACTCAAGAGTTTCCCTTTGAACGATATGCCTATTGGTATGCTATTTGGCATACTCGCTGCCATGCTTATCCTTTCCGCTTTTTTTTCCGGCTCAGAAACGGCATTAATGACCTTAAACCGTTACCGATTAAGGCATTTAGTCAAACTCAAACATACGGGTGCCATTAAAGCCCTCCATTTGTTGCAACGGCCTGATCGTTTGTTAGGCATGATTTTGCTGGGCAATATCTTCGTCAACACCCTGGCCGCGTCCGTAGCGACGATCATCGCCATCCGGCTTTATCCCCAGCACGAGAGCAGCGTGGTTATTGCTGATGGGATTCTGGTTCTTGTGACATTAATTTTTTCGGAAGCGACACCCAAAACCTATGCCGCCGTCAAACCGGAAACGTTGGCCTTTCCGTCAGCATGGATTTACGTTCCCTTGCTGAAGCTGTTTTACCCGATCATCGAATTCATCAACATTTTTGTAAACCTACTGCTACGGCTGCTTCGGGTGGATGTTAAAGAACACAGCCTGGAAACGCTCAGCAAGGACGAGCTAAAGGTAGTCATCGCCGAAGCCGAAAGCATAATGCCGCATCGCTATCAAAAAATGCTGATGGGTATTCTGGAACTTGAGTCGGCGACGGTTGAAGACATCATGACCCCCCGCAATGAAATCGTGGGCATTGACCTGGAACTGCCGCTTGAAGATATTATCAATCAAATAAAATCCAGCCCCCATACCCGTTTACCTGTCTACAAAAAAAGTGTAGACCGCATTATTGGCTTTTTGCATTTACGGAAAGTGCTGGTCTTGATTAATCACGAAGATTTTGACAAGCAAATGATTATCAGCTTCCTCAGCCAACCTATTTTTATCCCGGACACTACGCCCGTGCATTCGCAAATGTTGGCGTTTAAGACTGACAAAGTACGAATTGGCCTAGTGGTCGATGAGTATGGCGATGTTCAGGGGCTGGTAACAATGGATGATTTATTGCAGGAAATTGTCGGCGAAATCATCACCGATGATACACAGGTCAGAGTGCAAAGTGACGGCAGTTATTTGGTCGATGCCAACATCACAGTCAGGGAGCTTAACCGCTTTATGCAATGGGAATTGCCGACCGAAGGCCCGAAGACGCTGAACGGGCTTATTATCGAGTTTATGGAAACGATACCGGAGGCAGGTACCAGCATAAAGCTGCAAGGTTACCCGTTGGAAATTATCAAACGCGATGATAAGGCGGTTAAGTTGGTTAAGTTTTTGCCTAGTCATCACCCAGTGCCATTAGGTTAAGAAAGCACTCCCCTCTCCTGCTAGATACCTAGAATGATACCTGTAGATTGTCAAAAGAGATTGACAGATTGGGGAATGGGGCCTACAAGATATTGGGAAAGAACCTATAGTACGCCTGACTATAGTGTTCCGTTGGCTCTATTAACTTCATAACAGTGGTGATGACAATGATGAAATTAGTGATGGAGGCAGTGATGTTGTTAGTAATAGTATCAGGATTGGTGTTTATGACGAAGGTGAGCGCAAGTGAGAATAATTCTAATGAAACATTGCGTGATAATGATGAGGACAGTGACAAAAAAGATAGTGACACACCTTAAGCTGAGCAGCGCATAGGTTCACCCCAACTATGCGACAACTATACATTGGGTTTGGTTACTTCAGTCTTACAGGTTGGAATATGTGCATATTCTGGCTCCATTTGAA
>PMDM01000210.1 GCA_003155565.1 Methylococcaceae bacterium
GAGTACCTGATTGCCCGGAGCGGCTATGGATTCCACCAAAGAACTAGGCACTGAAGCAGCCTGCTTAATGGACTGAACAGAAATAACGTTTTTTAAGGAAGCCGGAAAATTCTCGGTCGAATTGGCAGAACCCGTGTCCGCGGCAACAACGATAATCCCTTTTGCCATTGCTTTGTTAAGCAATAAGGCCAGCAAAGGATCTTGTGGCCCGGTTAAGCTCATATTTAATACATCCACACCCGCCTTAATTGCGGTATTGACGGCCAACGCGAGGGTAAAACTGTTACAAACCGCTTCGATAGCGTCGGTTTTATCTGGCCAACAGGCTTTCAAGGCGACCAGTTTGGCATTAGGAGCTACGCCAATAATCCCTGTGGCGTTATCTCTTCTGGCAACCATTACACCGGCAACCGCTGTGCCATGTATGTCAGTTGAAAAGCTGGCGGATATATCTTTTGCGAAATTCTGGTTGTTGCTGATCTGCCCTGCTAAATCGGGATGATCCAAGTCTACCCCAGTATCTATCATTCCAATGGTGATATCCCGACCAGTAGCCATACCATGCGCTAGATTGATTTGCATTTGCTGCAAATTGGTCTGAAGCTTAAAGTAAGGATCGTTGTGAGATTGAGCCTTAGTCTTAAACACATTCATAGTTTGCACAATATCGACACGATCATCTTTTGACAAACGCTGAATGGCACTAGGCATGGAGGCTTTGTCTGCAATCCGGTAAACTGCACAATGCACCCCCACCTCAGTCATCGGCCATTCAGTCATCTTCTCCAAATCGTAATCTTCAGCAAGCTGATTGGTGATTCGCTCGCTCCAGGTAGAGCTTTGGTAATCCCCACGCTGCCTGTAAGACGTTGGGGAAGCATTGCCTTTGATACTGTTAATCGTGTTGTCAGAAAAAGCAACCAGCAATAGCCGGTCAGCATTTTTCTGCTCTAACAGACTGTAGAGATCACCTTTACTGTCAGTTGCATTTTTGCTCTCTGACGGAGCTGAAAAAACGCTCAAAGTAAGTAAAGCCAATAATAAATAAGTTTTCATCTTTATTTCTCTCTATGCGTTGAAGAAAGTAACGCATAGGCTGGTTCTGCAAAAATAACGTTGGTGTCTTTCCTTAATAAATCAACAATATCAAGAAGATGTTTTTTGGCTATGTCTCTATCTAACCGAACAGTGTAAACACCTTGGGCGGTTGGATTATCACCAATAAATCGTCCATGTACGCGTTCGAGAATTTTGCTTTGTTGTTGTTGATCAACATTTTCAGCAAACACCAGCCTAATGTCATTTGGACTTAGGGCTTCTGGTTGCGCGTTAGAAAGCGTCCTGAAATCGTTGCCCTGCTTCAAGTCAGTCTCAATATAGCGCGGCATTAGCAGAGACAATAACAAGACTGCGGCCAGCGCCAACGTTAACGCAGGACGGGATACTGAACCATTCATCCAGGCTTGTTTTTTAGCGCTGCTGAACCGTCTGATATGACCGGATGCACTGGTTTTATGTTGTTCAGGGCAAACTTGTTGGGGCAAAGATTGCAAATCCAGTGGATGACCGGAATGCAGACGCTTTTTCAGGCGAGAAAAAGAAGCCCGTTCCGCCGAGTCTAGCGAACCTTCCTGAATAACAGCCTGCGCCAATTTCTGTAACTGGATTACCTCGCGTTTACAGATAAGACAAACAGACAAATGATTCTCAACCTCTTTCAGTTCAGGGTCTTGTAGTGTTTTGTTGACATACCAAGGTAACAACTGAGAAAGTTCTTGATGTGCAGAGTAAGATTTTATAGATATGTTTTTCATCGTGAACTCCTGAGCTTTCAGTTTGTGTAAGACGAACTGTCGTTCGTTGAGGCTAAGATCACTGCCAGATTTTTACGGGCATGGTGCATTCGGGTTTTTACAGTATTTTCAGGGCAGTCCATGATGGCCGCAATTTCACTGTAATGAAGGCCTTCATAATAGGTAAGTTCTATGACCGCCCTATGTTCAGGTGATAATTGACCCAGCGCAGAGGCCAACCAGTCGTCGAACTCTAGCTGACCAAACTCTGCATCTTGTTTACCGAGCCAGGAGCTATCCTCGTCGATGTCATCTAGTGATATTTCTTCAGGGCGATCAGCATTACGCACAGCTTGCCTAGCCTTGTTAAAGGCGATGCCAAAAATCCAAGTGGAGGGTTTATATTGTTTATCGTAGCTCGCCGCTCTCTCCCAAACGACGTACATGACATCGTTAATGATTTCATCAATCAGCTCTTCGCGCCTAGTAACACGCGCAATAAACCGGAATAAACGGACATAGTAATGATGATAAAGCTGCTCAAGCGCGTACTCATCCGCATTGCAGAGTCGCGCTATTAAATCGGCATCGCGCATTTGCTGACCATTTTGTTGTGTACTCAATGGCGTACCCGCAAAAGATTGTGTCATTACAGCATGAGCCTTCAATTAAACATAGACCACAAAAATTAACTTTATACGTTAATTCCAAAAAATCAATGAAAGGTTCAATTGAACGTACATTAAAAAATATTAAGTTTTTACGTCGGTCAATATTTTTTTATGGCTGAAGGCATGATTGGTTAAATCGGCGTACTCATAAAACACTAGAATGCGTTAAGAATCAAATGATTGGCAACGCTTATGACCGGAATAGGTATTTTTTAGATTAAAGTGATAATTTTTTACATCATGACAAAGGTATGATTTTAAACCCCTCCCCGGTTTTTTCACAAAAAAAAGAAAGAATCTGTTTCAACTTTGTAGTGGATGCTTAATACAATCCGTGGCTTTTTGAGGATGAACGGGATTAAACGTTTTTAAGTTATTGTAATATTTAAACAACTTAATTACTTGGCGGCAATTGCTTGGGCTTTAGTGACTTTACAGATTGTACGAACCTCACCCATGTGCGCATTCGTCCCGGCTCTGCGAATGATGCCTACAACCCTCCTTTCTTTAAATTAAGTCTTGTGGGATTGGGGTCGTGCCACGAGCAACAACGGCTGAGCCACTATCGACTTTAAAGCCAACCATTAGTGAAATGACTTAAGGAATCTCTGAATAAGTCCTTCGACAGGCTCAGGACGAACGGTAACTCGTTGATTCCGTTCGTGGTGAGCTTGTCGAACCATGACCGGAATCAACATGTTCAGAGATTCCTTAACTTGGTAAGGATTTCACAATACCAGATTTTGGGTAGAGGATAAGTAATTCCACTAAATACAATACACCACAAGTTATTTTTGAAGGGCTTTTTTGTCTGCCAGACAGATAATTAGCGGTTTTAAGTGACAACACTTGATGCCTGCCAGATATTTAGCAGGCGCGTTATAATGGCTGACAAGTTACCCTTCTGAAAGAGTATTCTCATGCCAGAAAACCCAACAACTGCTCTTGATCCAGAAAAAAAGCAACGCCTATTATCCATTTTTGGGCAGTTGTTACCGCTGGTAGACAGCCTTGCCGACAAGCTGCGGTTATTATGGATCCTAGGCTTGCTGGTGGCGGCCTGGTTGGTTGTCTGGTGTTACTTTTTGAAACATTATTCCTTGGGAATCGCCGCAACTGTAGGTATTGCTGCGTTTTTACCAACATTGATCCTAGCAAGATTCTGGTGGGCATTGGAAGAACTCAAAAGTCTGCCTGACATCGCGGGTCACATGGTGGGCGATGCCAAAACTGAAGTCTATGAATCGGGGCAAAATATCCGTGCTGGCAAAGCTCCGAAGCTAGGTTTTTTTAGCGCGGGTAAGAGTCTTTGGTCGGTTGGGGCGATGGCTTCCGAGGCGCGTGAATTGGTGGGTTCTTACATTAGTGTAACGACACTGGTTACCCGTTCATGCTGGTCTTGGGTGTATTGTCGCTAGTGGGCGTGTTTTTGTTGTTATTGGTTGGCATTGTGCTGGCATTTTTTGCTTTTTGACATTCAGCCCGTTGTGCAGGGCTGCCGTCATGGCCTAGTATTCTGTCGGATGCGGTATAATTGCCCTGAAGTTCATGCCATTAATTTATTCTAAGAACCACCTTATGCAAATAATCGCCATTTACCCTGGCACTTTTGACCCTATCACTAACGGCCACCTCGATTTAGTTGCACGGGCCTCCCGGCTTTTTCATAAAGTCATTATCGCTGTTGCTGATAATGCGGGAAAAGCGCCGTTGTTTTCCCTGGAAGAACGGGTAAGCTTGGCTAAACAAGCGACTTCAAGCCATACCAATGTGGATGTCATCGGGTTTGGTAATCTGTTGGTGAATTGTGCGAGACAGCNNCGGTCTCGGATTTTGAGTACGAATTTCAAATGGCAGGCATGAACCGCAACCTTGCACCGGAATTGGAAACCATGTTTTTAACCCCGCCAGAGCAATATACCTTTATTTCGTCGAGCGTGATTAAGTCCATTGCCCAGTTGCATGGCGATATTTCCTCTTTCGTTCCAGAGATTGTTTACCAGCAGCTACTTAAAAAGTTTAACCAGGGTTAAGTATGTCTTTGATAATTTATGATGAATGTATCAACTGCGATGTCTGCGAGCCGGAATGCCCCAATGGGGCTATTTCTCAAGGCGAAGAGATTTACGTCATCAATCCCGCTTTGTGTACCGAATGCGTTGGACATTACGACCTGCCGCAATGTGTAGAAGTTTGCCCTGTCGATTGCATCACCAAAGACCCGAATTACGTTGAGAATCAGGAAACTTTGTATCAGAAATATTTGAAGTTAACGCAAAAGAATCTTCCTGGTTAGCGACAATCTTCAGTCATACTCAGCCAAACATCGGAAAACATTGTATGGACAATACCTCCAAATATTTAACTCGAATTAAAAACCCTGATTATGCAAAACCGAATGGCTTTTTTCATTCGCTTTGTGCGTGGATCATTTTCCTACTTACCTGTTGCAATTCCGTCAGTTTCGCTGCAAAACCTCCTCCAGTAGCAAAACCATCCTTAAACGACATCGAGCATATTATTGTAATCTATGCCGAAAACCGCAGTTTTGATAATCTCTATGGCTTGTTTCCAGGAGCGAATGGCATCAAGCAGGCATCGAAAGAGCAATATACCCAAGTTGACCACGATGGTAAACCGTTCAAGGAATTACCACCCATTTGGGCTAGCGAGGCAGATAAGCCACCGCAGGCTGAACGCCTGCCAAATAAGCCGTTCCAAATTGATAAGCCCTCCTTGAATTTACCGTTGTCTGCCAGGACGCGAGACCTGGTGCACCGTTATTATCAAAATATCGAACAAATCAACGGCGGTAAAAACAACCAGTTCGCCGCTATTTCCGATGCCGGTGGGCTGGTCATGGGCTATTACGATGGCTCAAAACTGCCGCTGTGGAGATGGGCGCAGGACTACGTGCTTGCCGATAACTTTTTCATGGGCGCATTTGGCGGCTCTTTCCTGAATCACCAATGGCTGGTGTGCGCTTGCACCCCGCGCGACCTATCAGCACCGAAAGACCAACATATATCCCTGGATGAGCGAGGCCTGCTTAAACGGAAGCCAGATTCCCCACCATCGGCCATGTATGGCGCACCCAAGTTTGACGAAGGAGACTTACCTTTTACACCGGACGGCTATGTGATCGGCCCTATGCAACCACCTTACCAACCATCAAAAATACCTCCTGCACCTGGTGGGGATCAACGGTTTGCCGATCCTGATAAGCAGCCCTTGCCACCGCTGACAACAAAAACAATTGGCGATACCCTGTCAGCCAAAAATGTCGCATGGGTATGGTATGCAGGTGCATGGAAACAAGCTTTAGCAGATGGTATGCAGACATCTGATGTTAAACGTACCGTGCTTAATACGAACAAACCCGGAACAATCAACTTCCAGGCACACCACCAGCCATTTAACTATTATGCCCGATTTGCGCCCGGCACTGTTGATCGGGAGCTGCATCTACAGGATGGCGAAGATTTTCTACAGGCAATAGAAAAAGGTACGCTGCCGCAAGTCGCCTTTTATAAGCCAACTGGGCAATTTAATGAGCATCCCGGCTACACCGATGTGCTGTCCGGCGACCAACACATAGACGGGATACTCAATAAAATCAAACAAAGCCCGATTTGGCCGAAAACCGTTGTAATTATCACTTACGATGAAAACGGCGGATTTTGGGATCATGTCGCGCCGCCCAAGGGAGACCGTTGGGGACCAGCCACACGCATACCGACAATTATTATCTCGCCTTTTGCCAAACGGCATTTTATTGACCACAGTTCATACGATACCACTTCGATTATCAAATTTATTACGCGGCGGTTTGAATTAGAACCCTTGCCAGGGGTGCGTGTTAATGCGGGTGATTTGTTGAATGCGTTTGATCTCCAATTGGAAGACAACACATTGGGAGCTGATTCAAAAGTTACCGAGACAGTTAGCACATTACCTGTCACCAAGAGTGCGAAGGATAAAAAATTACATAGCAAATCAAAACATTAAAAATTACGAATTCTCTGTGGCTATTGGATTTTATGTTTAAAACGCACACAATCTCTACCGTGTCTAAACCTACGATAAATTCAGGATGACAAGGCTTAAAAGATATATAGCATTCAGCATCCTATTCGCTTTATTTTGGACGGCACAGGTCTATGCAAATAGCCCTAAGGTTGCCATTGCCTCCGCCCATCCTTTGGCTACTGAAGCAGGGTTTGAAGTTATCGGCAAGGGTGGCAATGTGTTTGATGCGGCGGTAGCGGTCAGCGCGGCGTTGGCGGTGGTTGAGCCATCAGGTTCAGGTCTGGGCGGCGGAGGTTACTGGTTATTGCACCGGGCAAAAGACCACGTTGAAACCCTGATTGATGGCCGTGAAAAAGCGCCATTAGCCGCGCACAAAGATATGTTCCTGGATAAAGCCGGTAAAGTGATACCGAAATTATCCTTGGATGGCGCGTTAGCGGCTGCAATTCCGGGTCTGCCAGCCGCACTGGTGCATTTATCGGAGAAATATGGCCGATTGTCACTGGCAGAAAGTTTAGCACCAGCTATCCGCTATGCCCAAAATGGTTTCGCCATTACTGAGCGGCACAGAAGAATGCTCACTTCTCGCGCCGATGTGCTCCAAAAAGATCGCCATACAGCAACCATTTTTTTATCTCATGGCACAGTGCCCAAACCGTTCGCAATACTCAAACAGCCCGAGCTGGCAGATACGTTAAAACAACTGGCTAAATCGGGCAGGGATGGATTTTACAGCGGTAAGGTCGCCGAAAAATTGGTGAATGGTGTACGAAAATTTGGGGGGATATGGAGCCAACAAGACCTAGCCGCTTATCAAGTTGTCGAGCGCAAACCTGTTAAGGGAAACTATCAAGGCATAACCATCACCAGCACGCCGCCATCATCATCCGGTGGTATTGTATTGCTTGAAGCCTTGAATATTCTGTCAGGATTCAACTTGCAAAAAACCGATGAAATAACCCGCAAGCATCTTATCGTTGAAGCCATGCGCCACGCTTACCATGACCGCGCCTTGTATCTCGGCGATGCTGATTTTATCGACATTCCAATCAAACGCTTGCTTAGTGAGGATTATGCCGCAGGTTTGCGTAGCGCTATTAGACCAGACAAAGCCTTGCCCAGCGGCTTTTTATCTGGTGACCTGCCAGACCAAAACCAAGGAATCCAAACTACACATTTTTCGATTATTGACGAAGAAGGCAACCGGGTTGCTGCTACCCTTAGTATTAACATGCCGTTCGGCTCAGGCTTTGCGCCAGAAGGCACTGGTGTGTTGCTCAATGATGAAATGGATGATTTTGCCAGCCTACCTGGGGTCATGAACGGTTATGGGCTGGTGGGCGGCGCAGCTAACTCGATTGCTCCAGGGAAACGAATGTTGTCCAGCATGACACCGACTTTTCTTGAAACGCCTGATCGTATCACCGTATTAGGTACGCCCGGAGGTAGTCGCATTATCTCGATGGTTTTGCTAGGAATTCTGGATTTTACCAAAGGCAACAACCCTGATTCCTGGGTAAGCGTTCCTCGTTTTCATCACCAATTCATGCCTGATGTTATCGAATATGAGGAAGCTGCATTTTCTCAAAATGAAATTACAAAGTTATCAATATTGGGGCATCATTTAAAAGAGACCAAACGCCAATATGGCGATATGCAAGCCGTTCAGTTAGATAAATTCAAGAAGAAATTAACCGCCGCCAGTGATCCGCGCGGCGAAGGTAAAGCGTGGGTAAGCCCTTAGTGGATAACCCAGAAATCAACCTTTGGCAAGGAGACATTGCCGCAACGGAAGCAGATTACCCCTATTATTGGCGCATTCTCGACCAATCCGAACAGCAACATGCTAGTGCGTTTAAAAAGAATGATGCAATGCACAAACGCTATGTGGAGATACATGCCCGCCTTAGAATTTTTCTAAGTAATGCCACCAATGCGGCACCCGAACAGCTTCGCATTCATAAGGCCGAGTATGGCAAACCTTATCTCGCTGATTACCCCGATCTGGCTTTCAATTTATCGCATACGGCCAATAAGATGGTGGTAGCAATCGCTTATCACTGCGAGCTAGGCGTGGATATTGAACAGTGCAAACCAAGGAAAAACTTAGCTGCGTTGGTAGATAAGTGTTTTGCAGAAGAAGAAAAAAACTACTGGCAACAACTACCTGAAGCCCAACAAACACTAGCCTTCTACCACTTCTGGACGCGCAAAGAAGCCTTTATAAAGGCAACGGGCAGGGGCATCGCGTTAGGGTTGAAGCAGTGTGTCATCAATCCTGAAAATCCAAACGAATTGTTAAGAATCCCAGATGGCTATGGAGAGGCTACTAGTGAATGGCTTATTCAGGATATTGATTTTGGCGAGTCTATTTGTGGGGCAGTGGTTTCAAAAACCAAGAATAAGTAATCAAACTAAAGTTTTCAAGCATTTTTAATGACAAATCGGAGTACAAACCTAGGTTTGCACTCCTAAACACTTACTGAAAACTTATGCTTTGGTACTTATATAATCAAGCCGCCGTTTCTTTTGGCCCTTGCACATCGGCGGGATCGCCTTCATAAGGCGTGGCGTATTTACAATCTTTTTGTGGGCAGACTTTTTCCACGCCACGAGTTTTGGTTTCCTTGACTACCAGAACGGGCCAATGGCATTCAGGGCAGCTATCATTTATCGGCGCGTTCCAGAGTGCGTAATTGCATTTGGGATATTCGGAACAAGAATAAAACACTTTGCTATTACGCGATTTGCGCTTGAGGATACTGCCTTTTTTGCACTGGGGGCATTCGACACGCGTATCCTGCGGTTTTTCCAATGGTTCAATGTGTTTGCACTTCGGATAAGCGCTGCATCCGATAAATTTGCCATACTTACCGACTTTAAATACCAAAGGTGATTCACAGCTAGGGCAAACCCGACCTTCGACAGTTTCCGGCGCAGTACTTGTGGCGGCATCATCATTCAAGTTGCGTGTGTACGAGCATTCCGGGTAGTTGGTGCAACCGATAAAGCGCCCGTTTCGTCCCAAACGAATAGATAAGGGGCTATTACAGAGAGGACATTGTTCATCAATCGCTTCCTGGGTGACATCCTTGCGCTGGACTTGTTCTTCCTTTTCTATAATCAAGTTGCTGAACGGCTTCCAGAACTTGGTCATGAGCGGAATCCAGTCCTGCTCACCGCGTGATACCGCATCCAGTTCATCTTCCAGATTGGCGGTAAAGTCGTAGTCTACGTATTTGGTGAAGTGCTCGGTCAGGAATTTGTTAACGATCCTGCCAACATCGGTCGGATAGAAGCGTTTGCTTTCCAGGGTGACGTATTCGCGGTTCTGCAAGGTCGATATAATTGAGGCATAGGTGGACGGGCGACCTATGCCGTGTTCTTCCAGCGATTTGACCAAGCTGGCTTCGCCGTAACGTGGCGGCGGTTCGGTAAAATGTTGTCCGGCGATGATGTCATTGAGTTTGACGGGACGTCCTTCCTCCATAGCCGGCAAAAAGCTTTCCTTATCGTCGCTTTCTTTGGTGTCATCTTTTCCTTCCAGATAGACTGCCATGAATCCGGGCTTGGCAATGCTGGAACCCGTTGCCCTGAACACATGTTTGTCATCCTCTCCACACGTTAAGTCAACGGCAACCAGATTCAGCGTGGCATGTATCATCTGACAGGCGATGGAGCGCTTCCAGATTAAATCGTAAAGTTTGAACTGTTCCACGCTGAGGTGGGCTTTAAGCTGACTAGGCAGATAACGTGGGTATGTAGGACGGATAGCTTCATGCGCTTCCTGGGCGTTTTTTGACTTGGTTTTAAATATCCGTGGCTCGCTAGGGACGTTATCAGCCCCGTAGGTTTCTGCAATCAAGGCGCGTATTTCTTGCACGGCATCCACGGACAGGTTCACGGAATCGGTACGCATATAGGTAATCAAGCCAGCCGTTTCTCCACCTATATCAATGCCTTCATACAGTTGCTGGGCGACCATCATGGTGCGCTTGGTGGTGAAGCCGAGCTTGCGCGAGGCTTCCTGTTGCAAGGTCGAAGTAATGAACGGCGGGGCAGGATTGCGGTTTTGCTGCTTTTTTTCCAGCTTGCTGACGACTAATTGACCATCGGCGGTATCCAGTAAAGTCTGCTTGGTTTTTTCTGCTAAGTCGGCAGCGGTAATGCTGAATTGGTTGAGTTTTTCGCCGTTAAAATGCGTCAGTTTTGCCTTAAAAGCCTGTTCCTGGGCGGTCAGTGCGGCATCAATCGTCCAGTATTCGCGGGTTTTAAAAGCTTCAATTTCCAGTTCGCGCTCGACGATCATACGCAAAGCCGGGCTTTGTACACGGCCTGCGGACAAGCCCCGGCGTATCTTTTTCCACAACAATGGCGATAGCTTGAAGCCGACCAGATAGTCCAAAGCCCTGCGTGCCTGCTGGGCATTGATTAGATTGATGGCAAGTTCTGCCGGATTAGCGATGGCCTCGGTGACGGCTTTTTTGGTGATTTCATGAAACACGACCCGATGCACCGGTTTGTTTTTTAAAAGGTTCTTTTCCTTGAGTAGTTCGTACAAATGCCAGGAAATGGCTTCCCCTTCGCGGTCAGGGTCGGTGGCAAGATAGAGGACATCGGCCGATTTAAGCGCCTTGCTGATGGTTTGTACGTGTTTCTGGTTACGTTCAATAACCTCGTATTTCATGGCAAAATTGTTATCGGGATCGACTGCGCCCTCTTTGGGGATCAGGTCGCGGACATGACCATACGAAGCCAACACATGGAAGTCTTTGCCTAAATACTTCTCAATGGTTTTAGCTTTGGCCGGGGACTCTACAATAACGAGGTTCTTGCTCATTCAATCAAAAATGCAAGCGGGGTGGATGGGTTCAATTCAAGTAAGTGGGCACGAGGTCGTAGACTATATCTTCCATTCTGGAAAAGGCAATTTCTTCGTCCGGTTGGCTAAGTAACACCAACATCACAATCCACTTGAGTTTTTCGATGGAGAGTTCTTCATCTTCCAGTGCCAGCGCCCGGTCAATGACCACTTCCCGATTGGCGGAATTTAAAATGCCGTTACGCTCAAGAAACATAAGCAGGTCGCGGCACTCAAGATCCAGCTTGGCTTTTTCTTCATTGCTGAATATGCGGAAAGAAGTGGCTATGGTGGGCCGTATTCCGCGTTGCAAGCTGAGTGACTCCAGCCAAACAAAAGCTTTATTGACCTCAAGCTGTTCAAAACCCGCTGCCAATAATTCTGTCCTGACGCTGTCACTGTCTGGAAGAATCTCAAGTTCATCTTCCATATAGTGTTCAAAAAGGTACATCAGGACATCAAAAATTGTTTCTTTCATAGGTTCAATCGGTTTATTTCAAACGGGTATAGCTACCGCCAGCGTTCGCCTCTACGTATCCAGATAGCTCCAAGATCAATAACATGGACGAGATGACTTCAACTGAAGTTCCTGACTCTTCAACCAATTTGTCGATAGCTGTTGGGCTGAACATGACGCGATTCAATAGTGTTTGTTGCTCCAGGTCAAGCGTTGATTGCAATATTGTGGCTTGAATATATTCATCTTGTTGAATATATTGATTAAATTCTTCAAGTATATCCTGGGTGGTTTCGACCAGTTTAGCGCCTTCCCGGATCAGCGCATTGCAACCTCGCGCCAATGGGTTATGGATGGAACCTGGAATGGCAAAGACTTCGCGGTTTTGTTCCAAAGCCATGCGTGCGGTAATCAAAGAGCCACTTTGTTTGGCGGCTTCAACAACCAGCAAGCCTTGGCACAGCCCACTGATGATACGGTTACGTCTTGGGAAGTGGTTGGCTTTCGCCAAGGTTCCGGGAGGAAATTCGGAAACCATCGCACCAGTATTGACAATTTCGGTCGCCAGATCAATATGTCGTGCCGGATAAACGCGATCCAGCCCGGTTCCTGCTACCGCTATGGTATAGCCTTTGGCAGTAAGCGCACCTTGATGGCTGGCGGCATCAATTCCTAGCGCCAAACCGCTGGTAATGACAAAGCCATAGCGGCTCAAAGTTTTGGCAAAAGCAGCGGCCGTCTCCAACCCTAATGTCGATGGATTACGGCTACCGACGATGGCAATCTGAGGAAACGATAATAGTTCGGGATTGCCTCGTACAAACAGGACTGGCGGTGGGTCGGAAATTTCCTTAAGTAACGCCGGGTAATTGCTATCAGCCAGCGTGATGACGGAATTATTTTTTTGTTCCAACCAGACAAGGTCAGAGTCAACAATCGACCAGTCAGGATTTTTAATGGCCTGGACGATGTCGCTTTTCAGGCCTAAAGCTGAAAGTGCGGCAGTAGATTCTGCAAATAGCTGAGGTGGAGTGTGAGTTTCAAGCAGCTTAAGGAAAGTCCTGCCGCCAACGCCTGGCGTGCGCAATAGCGCAAGCCAGTATTTGATGTGGTTGTTATCTGCTTGGGTGGATGTATTCAGGGAGTTTGGACTTTATCTAGGACATGAACCGCTTGCGAGGCTTTCATGACCAACGCGTAACTCACGCGTTCGAACGGACGAAAAACCATCAATGTCCCCGCTTTTTCATCGGGTAACTTCACTTCATCGTTCTTGATCGTACTGTAAGTATCCCTGGCAATCCTGCCGCGTTTAAAAATATCAAGTTCATGGCCGGGCAGTAAACCATCCTGAGTGCCTTTATCAATCACGACCACATTATATTTGCCAATCTGGTTTACGCCATTGAGTACGTAGAGAATGCTGCCCTTAATACTTTCTTCAGGTGGCCTGGGGAAATAATTTAAAGTGAACTGTTCCTCAGCCTTAGGCATAAGACGGTCACCGATAATGATTTCACTGATTGATTTGTCGATAACTATCGTTGCCGGATCGCCTTCCTGCACTAGGGTTGTGTCGGCGATGTATTTGGCTTCATAACCTAAGATCTCCCCGGTTTCAGGACTCTTAAAGGTAGTGCCGGCCCGGTAGAGGGTGTAAGTCATGCTTTGCGGCGCAATAATGGAGCGCACATAAAGTTTGTCGCCCGTTGCTGCAATCAGATGTTCGCCAGCAAAATCGACCACATAAGGTGCAGCATTGAGTTCGTTGACACTAACAACTTTGGGTGAAGTCAGGTATTTGGCGATGGTTTCCGTAGGGATCAACCGGATGGCCTCTTTCTGGCTGGTTTCGCGTATGCAAGGCGACAGTTTGCCATTTTCCGCCATCGCAAAGCTGGTGCGCCCATTATGGATGTCCTCTTCGCTAATCACACAGGTATCGCTGGATGGGATACGGCCAGTATCCCGATAAGATTCGCTCCCCCTGGAGAAACTCAATCTGGGTTTACCATCGACGACCGAAAAGTAAACGGTATCGCCGGGATAGATAAGGTGCGGGTTTTTAATCTGGGAGTTGTAACTCCAAAGTTGTGGCCACTGCGTAGGATGATTTAAAAATTTTCCTGNNGGGTGGGATGATTTAAAAATTTTCCTGAAATGTCCCACAGGGTATCGCCTTCAACAACGGTGTATTGGTTGGGATGGGATGGATTGATTGATAATTCACCTGCTTCGTTAGCCCACAATGACGTGGTAACGAAAAAAGAAACTATTAATCCTAAAAGTGTTCGAAAAACCATAGTTTATTCCTGTGGTGGCTTTTTTATCATTATGAATTCAAAGTCTAGATGAATTCATATAGAATTCCAGNNTAACTATTCTTGAATTTCCTGACGAACGATTGCGTAAAAAAGCAGTTGAAGTTCAAGCCGTCGATGGAAAAATCAAAAAACTGGTCGATGACATGCTGGAAACTATGTATCTGGCGAAAGGGATCGGCTTGGCCGCAACCCAGGTCAATGTCCACCAGCGCATTGTCGTCATTGATGTTAGTGAAGAGAAAGATAAACCTTTGTGTTTGATTAATCCAGAAATTATTGCGAAAGATGGCGTAGAAGAGTCCGAAGAAGGCTGTTTGTCGGTGCCCGGTTTTTTTGAAACGGTCAAACGCGCCGAACGCATCAAGGTCAAGGCACTTAACAAGGACGGTCAGCCGTTTGAGTTTGAGGCCGATGCTTTGCTTGCCGTGTGTGTGCAACACGAGTTGGATCATCTGGAAGGAAAGTTGTTTGTGGATTATATCTCTGCCCTCAAACGGCAGCGGATCAAGAAAAAACTGGAGAAAATCCACAAACTGGAACAAAGCTGAAGTGCGGATCATTTTTGCAGGTACGCCCGATTTCGCCGTTCCCAGCTTGCATGTGTTGCTAGCATCCAAACATGAGGTCTGCGCGGTCTATACACAACCTGACCGGCCTGCTGGACGGGGTCGCAAGCTGCAGCCCAGCCCGGTGAA
>PMDM01000007.1 GCA_003155565.1 Methylococcaceae bacterium
AACAAGTTGATTCCATTCATGGTTCGACAAGGCTCTCCTGAGCGTAGCCGAAGGGTTCACCACGAACGAAATCAACCAGTTACCGTTCGTCCTGAGCTTGTCGAAGGACTTAACCAAGGTTTCCTAAGTGTCAACAGTCCCTACAGAAACTTTTCATTCGTAAAAAATAATGAAAACCAACGCAATCACCGTATTTGGAGAAGTCCTGTTCGACCATTTCCCTGATGGTATAAAAGTTTTGGGCGGCGCTCCTTTCAATGTCGCTTGGCACTTACAAGCATTTGGACAAAATCCGCAATTCATAAGCTGTGTAGGTACTGATCCAACTGGCGATCAAATACGCGCATCAATGCACTTGTGGGGCATGAACCTGGATTTTTTGCAGCAGGGTTCAACTTACCCAACAGGGCAGGTACAGGTGACTATTAAGCACGGTGAACCAGCCTACTCTATTTTAGCCAACCAAGCCTACGATCATATTCAAATACAAGGATTAGATGGCATCAAGCACACAGGTGTCTTATATCATGGAACACTGGCTGCACGCTCCCCAACATCAAGAGAAACATTGGCAACACTAAAAACTCTGCATCAGGGCAAAATTTTCATTGACGTTAATTTGCGGCAACCTTGGTGGAATAAGGCCGATGTTTTAGGACTTATTACCGATGCTGACTGGGTTAAACTGAATCTTCATGAGTTGAACGCTTTACACGATGATGTGACTGATATTAAAACCAGTATGGAAGAATTTCTGTTCCGGTATAAGCTGGAAGGAGTTATTGTCACTTGCGGTGAAGAAGGTGCTTTGGCTTTGAANNCTGCTTGGACTTAATCTTGGTTGGCCTTTAAGCCTAATTATGGAAAGAGCGCAATTATTTGCTTCCGCTATGACAGGTCAGCGGGGCGCAACGGTAGACGACTTGAATTTCTACCAGCCATTTATAACATCCTGGCAGTTGGAGTAACGCACATTAACCTCACAATTGGCATAAAAAAACCGGCGCTATGGCCGGTTTTTAATACGATGACTATGCTTTTATTACAGAGAACCGACTGAATTCAATTCTTGAAATGCTTGCTCTAAACGAGTCACCATGCCAACTTCACCGGCACGTTGCCATACACGCGGATCGTAATATTTTTTGTTCGGTTTATCGTCACCTTCAGGATTTCCGATTTGACCTTGCAAATAACCTTCATTTTTCTTGTAAAATTCCATCACTGCCGCCCAGGTTGCCCACTGGGTATCGGTGTCAATATTCATCTTAACAACACCATAGCTGATTGATTCTTTGATCTCTGCTGGAGTTGAACCTGAACCACCGTGGAATACGAAGTCCAATGTGTTTTTAGCGACACCGTATTTTTCTGAAACGTATTTTTGGGAATTAGCCAAGATTGTCGGTGTTAATTTAACGTTGCCTGGTTTGTATACGCCGTGAACATTACCAAAAGACGCAGCAATAGTGAATCTAGGGCTAATTTTGCACAACTCTTCATACGCATAGGCCACATCTTCTGGCTGGGTGTACAACAAGGAGTGATCCATATCGCTATTATCAACGCCGTCTTCTTCGCCACCGGTAACGCCTAATTCGATTTCTAACGTCATGTCCATTTTAGACATGCGCTTTAGGTATTCTCCGCAAATCTCAATGTTTTCTTTCAGGCTTTCTTCAGACAAATCCAGCATGTGGGAACTGAACAATGGTTTTCCGGTAGCGGCAAAATGTTTTTCGCCCGCATCTAACAAGCCATCAATCCACGGCAGCAATTTCTTTGCTGCATGGTCTGTATGCAGGATTACAGGTACGCCATAGTGTTCTGCCATTGTATGGACATGGTGTGCGCCTGAGATTGCACCTAAAATCGCATTCTGTTGACCTTCCAGTTTTAGCCCTTTACCGGCGTAAAATTGTGCGCCACCGTTTGAAAACTGGATAATGACAGGCGATTTGACCTTGGCTGCCGCTTCCAATACGGCATTGATGGTATCCGTATTTATGACATTGACGGCAGGCAAGGCGAAACTATTCTCTTTGCAGATTGCAAAGACTTTCTGCACATCATTACCGGTTACGACACCGGGCTTAACTACATCTAAAATTTTCTGTGACATATCAATTAATCGTTTGGGTATAAATTAAAAACGCCCCGACACGGAGTGCCGGAGCGATAATGTTTTGGATAAACAAGAAGTTAGATATAAGTGCTAACTACCCTTCAAGCAGGAACGGATTCTTTGTGCTCAAGTTTGGCAAGTCTTGCCGACAGCAACTCTTCCAGTGATTCCAGTGCCTTCTCGAAGCCCAAGATACCTTCAGCCAGCTTATCGTTAGCCATGCGGTTTTCTTGGTGCATACGGTCAAATGTTGCCTTATCCATGTTTATCTTCGCGATAGGCGATTTTGCTGCTGTTTGTGGATCTAATTTGCGCGGTAATTCACCTGTTGCAGCTTGCAATTCTGCCAATAATGATGGCGCGATAGTCAATAAATCGACTCCAGCCAGTTCTGTAATTTCACCGATGTTACGGAAGCTTGCGCCCATAACTTCAGTTTTGTAACCGAATTTTTTATAGTAATTGTAAACTTCAGTAACAGAAAGGACACCTGGATCTTCAGCAGCTGGATACGAATCGCGACCAGTATCTTTCTTGTACCAGTCCAGGATTCGCCCAACAAAAGGAGAAATCAACGTGATACCATTCTCGGCGCAAGCGATTGCTTGGTGCAAGCCGAACAATAAGGTCAGGTTGCAATGTATGCCTTCTTTTTCCAACACGGCAGCAGCTTGTATGCCTTCCCAAGTCGATGCAATTTTAATCAGCACCCGGTCTTTAGAAATGCCTTTCTCTTGATATTGGGCAATTAATTCGCGGCCTTTTGCGATGGTTGCTTCGGTATCGTAAGAAAGTCTGGCATCGACTTCTGTTGAAACGCGACCAGGAATAATTTCAAGTATTTTCAGCCCGAAAGAAACAGCCAATCGGTCAAACGCCAAGGAAGCGACTTGTGCAGATGTTGCATCGTTGCCGAGCTTATTTCTGGCAGCTTTCAGCGTATCATCAACAATATCCTGATACTGGGGCATCTGCGCCGCTGCGGTAATCAACGAGGGATTAGTCGTTGCATCTTGTGGTTTGAAAGTTTCAATGGCTTGTATGTCGCCCGTATCAGACACAACAACAGTCATTTCTCTGAGTTGTTCAAGTAAATTCTTTGCCATAATTAGTACCTTCTCGTAAAGTTAGAATTTTTTTAGGGATAAAATGCTACCACAGATCCATATAAAAGTGAAGGTAGAGGTCTTCTACACAACCCAGTTACAAGCCTGTTATCGACGCACCTATCCGTTGCTTGGAGGACGCTGACTCGCGGTTCAGTTCGAGATTTTGTTTAAGCCCGGTTTAACAAATACCGATCAACACTGGTTGGTGCGGAGCTTAACGATTGCTTTACCGATCCTACTTGTTTTTCTAGATAGCGCGACACACCTGTAATGCTTTCCTTTGCAACTTCTTTTGCTACGGTAACGACATCGCCTTGTTTTTCAAGATACCTTGAAACCCCAGTTGCTGATAAAAAATCATTTGCAGGGATAAACTCACCTTCCAAACACTTTTCAGCTTCGACATGAGTTGCTTCGTATTCTAGGAGATTGCTTTGACCGATCAAACTGACTTTATCCTTGTCAAGCTGCGCCTGCCTTTCCATATACTTTGCCACACCGGAAAGACTTGGCTTGTTATTTTCGGACACAGATTGTAATGCTAAATAACGAGCTACACCACTTTGTGCAAGTGTCACTTTTGGTGTGAAAGCGGGGGCGCTGAGTTGGTTCGACAAATATCTAGCCACTCCGGTAGGATTCGGTTTTTTACTCAACACCACGGCTTGTTCACGCAAATATCGACTAACTCCACTGATAGTGGGCTTTTGGCTATCCAAAGCTATCTGTTTAGCTAGATACCTGCCCACTCCCGTGACCGCAGGTCTTTTTTTTGACAATGCTGCCTGTTCTTGTAGATACCTGCCCACACGCGTCGTAGCGGGCTCTTCTACTACTTCAACTTCAGTATTTTCTTGATATATCATGTTTCTTGAAGCTTCATAAGCGGCTTCCGCCGCTGCTCTTGCAGAGATCACCGCCGCTTCCTCTTCATCCAGGTATCTTTTAATCATAGCCGCAGCAGCCTGTTTTTTAGCACACAATTCCTGTTCCGCTTCGTACTTAGCAACCCCAGTTAATGTCGAAAAACTTCTAGCAGCCCACTCTTGTTTAGCGACATACTTATCAACACCTGTCTTCTTACGGGTTGGTGCTTCTTTCGTCACTTTAGCAAGATACTTGGAGACACTCGTCGGCGCGGGTACGTTTTTCTCAGCAATAGATTGCCTTAAAACATATAACTCCACACTGGTCATAGGTTGCTTTTCTTTTTTTTTCATATACTTAGCAACACCTGTAACCAAGGGTGTCGATATTAAGTACCTAGCTACACCGGTGAGGCCATTCGCATCAGCTTTTAAGACCATTGGTAATTGTTGTGGCTTGTCTTGCTGAATCTCCTGAACTTTGGCTCGTTTCCCAAATAAAAAAAAGCCAGCCATTGCAGGAATAACTGCGCCGCCAAAGTCATTTGAATTCATTGATTACCCCTTGTCCCGCAAATATTTTTCAACACCTGTAGCCGCTTGGCTTGCAGTTTCTTTTGCTGATGAAACCTGACTTGCCAAATACTTTGCGACACCAGTCGCAGCAGCAGAAGGTGCGTTCTTTGCGTTTTTTTCTAAATACCTGGATACACCAGTTCCTGATGTTTTAAGCAGGTACTTAGCCACACCCGTTAGCCCACTGGGACTCTTAGTCGAGCTAGGAGCACTGCTTTGGACAGATGAAACACCAGCTCCCTTCTTGAATAATACAAAACCCGCGACAGCAAGCACGATTAGACCAAGTAAATAACCCGCTGATGATTCGTCTTTTGGGGCAGCAGACACGGCACTTGCGGTAGCACTAGAATCGTCACTAGATGACGAAGCCGAACCGGGGCTAGCCGAACTGTGTTTGTAATCTGAGTCTGAATACAAAACTTTTGGCTCGAAG
>PMDM01000157.1 GCA_003155565.1 Methylococcaceae bacterium
TCATAGGCTGGAGTTAAGCTTTCGAATTAGCAATATCATTTCAACGGATGAATAAATTGAAAAACCTTGTCTTCCATAATAAAACAAGATGGCGTGGTTTACACCCTGTGAAATTTTGAAAGCATAATGGGGGCGGGCTGGTAAACAAAAATGCTTATAGCTTGGACGGTGTAGATCAAAGAGACTGCTTTTGACACTGTGTCTTGAGTATGAAGGACTATCGAGAAAATTCGCGAAGAGCCCATTAGACAGGGGCAAACCAAGTCCACTCCACAGGCCGGATAAACGTGTGCTGCCGTCTCCTAGTCCAAAAGTGATGTCTGCTGCTCGCAAAACTGGAGGAGCCTGTGGGGAGGGGTACGCAGTGAATAGTTAATTACCTCTGAACACAGCAGCAGGGACGAAATCCCCAGTGGTGGATGCCACGGGGGATAATAACTAAAACCAGAGAAACTATTTCATCATTTCTTTTCTGAATAGGGTATCCAGATTTTGGTTGGTTTCCTGGGAGTATTGCTCAGTTTGGTCGTCGACGGGGGAAATAGCGGCAACCGGACGTGGCGCTGGCGCGACATAAGGTTCTATTTTTGGGTTATCGACTAGCCGAAATACCTGACCGTAGGAGTTGGCTTTGTCAAAATCGTCCCAGACATATCTGGGTTGTACAATTGGCTTGGTGGGTAGTGGTGCGGTGACCAAATCGGTAACACCCGTCATGATCCGACCAGTAGCGTTTAAGGCACCGCTGATAACGCCGCCAATCACTCCATAAACAATATTGTTGTCGGGATCGAAGGTATTATTATAGCTATAACTGTTGCCACCGCTGTAATTATAATTGATCTGATTGATAATACTTTTGGGCATTTCAAGCGGACCCGTGACAACATTAGTAAAGCCATTCAATGCTTTATCACCCACCTGCCTGACGTAGCGGTCATGCTCCATCTTTTTTTGGAGGTCAAGCTGGCGTTTTAGTAATTGTTCGTTTTGCAACTGTTGCTGGTAATAATCAACCGCAAATACAGGCATTTGCGCCAATAACAACACCATAAACAGTGCGGCTAAAGTAAATTGTCTGAATGAAATCATGTTGAATCCTGTAATCAGTTTTTGTTAATGCTCAGTATAGCAGAGCTTTTGCGATTTATTTTTTCAATGCGTTAGCAAACGCATTCGCCATGGAGCTTTGGGGCTGAACTTGCTGCTTAGGTCTGTTGACAGGTTTTTGCGGCGTTCGTTCACGTCCAGGTTTGGGTTCGTCGGGTTCGATAATTGATTTCATCGACAAAGAAATCCGTTGCCGCGCAACATCAATTTCAAGCACCCGCACATTGACAAAATCCCCGGTTTTAACGGCATCCCTGGGGTCTTTGATGAAAGTGTCCGAAAGATGGGAAATATGCACCAAGCCATCCTGATGTACGCCAATATCGACAAATGCGCCGAAATTGGCGACATTCGTGACCACGCCATTCAGCCTCATACCGGGTTCGAGGTCAGTGATTTTTTCTACGCCTGATTTGAATTCGACACTTTTAAATTCCGGCCTGGGATCGCGTCCTGGCTTTTCCAGTTCTTTTAAAATATCGGTAATGGTCGGTAAGCCAAAGTTTTCATTGGTGTAACTGGCAGGATTCAGGTTACGTAGTATTTGGCTTTGCCCGATCAGATCGCGCATGGACTTTCCGGTATCCTCAATGATAGCTTCAACTACCGGGTAAGCTTCTGGATGGACTGCCGAAGCATCCAAAGGATTGTTTCCATTCATGATACGTAGAAAACCAGCCGCCTGTTCATAAGCCTTATCACCCAGGCGTGGCACTTTTTTGAGTTGTTTGCGGTCAGAAAATGCGCCGTTTTCATTGCGGAAAGCGACAATGTTTTCGCTGAGCGTTGATGAAAGACCCGACACTTGCTTGAGCAAGGATACCGAAGCGGTATTCACATCCACACCCACCGCATTGACCACGCTCTCCACCACCCCATCNNTATTCACATCCACACCCACCGCATTAACACAATCTTCCACGACATTATCAAGGCCACGGGCTAATTGGGTTTGATTGACATCGTGTTGGTACTGCCCGACACCGATGGCTTTTGGGTCGATTTTAACCAACTCTGCCAGCGGGTCTTGCAAGCGTCTGGCAATGGATACCGCACCACGTATTGAGACATCCATATCAGGAAATTCTTTGGCCGCGAGTTCTGATGCCGAATAAACCGATGCACCGGCTTCGGAGACGGTAATTTTTCGGAAGTTAAGGTCTTTGTGTCGTTTCATCACATCGGCAACCAGTTGATCNNCAGATCAACTTTGTGCAGTTTTATCAGCTTAGCTAAAACTGAAATGGATTCATCCCATTGTTTTCGGGGTGGATGCGGGTAAATGGTTTCTGTCGCCAATACTTTACCAGTAGCATCAACGATGGCAGCTTTAACGCCGGTGCGAATGCCGGGATCAAGCCCCATCGTGGCTTTTGCGCCAGCGGGTGCGGCCAATAATAAATCCTTTAAATTGCTGGAGAATACCCGTATGGCTTCCAGTTCGGCGGCTTCCCGCAAACGTAGTTTTAAGTCCAGGTCTATTCGCGTGAATAATTTTATTTTCCAGGCGTAACGCGCTGTTTCAGCCAGCCAGGCATCGGCGGGTTTGCGGGTATCGGTAATCGTCAGACGTTTTGCAACAAGCTGGGTGCAATAATCGTGGCCAATTTGTTCGTCCTGTTCTGGCAGTAGGTTGAGCGATAAGATGCTCTCATTGCGTCCACGGAATAAGGCTAATGCGCGGTGCGAAGGGATTTTAGCAATTGCTTCCTTATAATCGAAATAATCGGTAAATTTTACGCCTTCCTGTTCTTTTCCAGATACAACGGTGGCGTAAAGCAAGCCTTTTTGCCAGATAGTTTCCCTAAGTTCAGCCAATAATTCCGCATCTTCGGAAAGCCGTTCCATGAGTATTTGCCGTGCACCTTCCAACGCGGCTGCGACATCTGCAACGCCCAGTTCGGCATTGACATAACTGGCGGCGATTTGTTCAGGAATAACAGTTCGATCAACCAAAATCGCATCAGCCAAAGGCTCAAGGCCTGCTTCCCGTGCAATTTGCGCTTTGGTGCGTCGTTTGGGTTTGTAAGGTAAATACAAGTCTTCCAGAAGGGTTTTCGTTGCAGCGGCAAGGATGGCGGCTTCCAGTTCTGGCGTGAGTTTGTCTTGAGAACGGATACTGGCAAGTATCGAATCGCGGCGGTCATTGAGTTCGCGTAAATATCTCAAGCGGTCTTCCAGGTTACGCAGTTGCGTGTCATCAAGACCACCGGTGATTTCTTTGCGGTAGCGGGCAATAAACNNCATTCTGTTGATTAGTCTATGCAACAGGATCAGGAAACAACAGGGACTCATTATGAAAGCAAGAGATAGGCGGCACGGACTGGTTTTGGTCAATACCGGGGAAGGCAAAGGGAAATCTTCCAGTGCCTTAGGTATGGTGTTTCGGGCGGCTGGTTGGGGGATGAACGTCTGCGTTATTCAGTACATAAAAGGCCAATGGCAAACGGGTGAACAAAAAGCCGCGACGCGTTTTGACAATATCGAGTGGCATGCCCTGGGTGATGGCTTCACCTGGGAC
>PMDM01000386.1:0-222 GCA_003155565.1 Methylococcaceae bacterium
CGAATACCGCTTATCTCAAACTGAGCATAACCGCCACTATCATCGCTTGGGAGATGTTGGCTTCCGGAATTTATTTCGGGTTCTTCCTTCACTTCAGTCTGTGGCACCTTTCTCAGCTCTTGTATCTTAACGGCGTTTACTAGAATTTCCCTCGCCACTTCCAGTTCCGATTTTGAACCAAGGCCCGTTCCCTCTCGACCGGCATTACCCGGTTTCAACGGT
>PMDM01000386.1:309-6054 GCA_003155565.1 Methylococcaceae bacterium
GCGTTCACTCGCGTTGCGGCCTGCGTCATCTAGTGACCCCCTACATCGAAGGCTTTAGCCACTTCGTTACCTCCATGACTGCTCCGATTGCTTCCGACTGGAGCAAAAGTTGCCGGGCGGGACTTTCACCCACTGGAAAACGCCGCCTTAGCACGGCACACGCCAAAAGCTGATTGTCAAATTAGGTTTGAACTAAAACAGTAAATGTCTCATGATAAATTTCCGCCAAATTGTTAATGGATGGTTTGTCATTAAGAAGCGGTTTCAGGATGCCACTTTTTTATTCGTTAACTACTTGGGCGGTCAATGTTCACCCGATTAACGTACACAAGACGTCAGTTAGTCACGAGGAATAATAACGAGGCTGTTCTGTGACTTCATTAATCCTAGTCCAAACACGTTCCCACGCTCGAACAATTAAATCGTGATTGTGCCCCAATCTTCTGTAGGAATCTCGTTTCTAAGTCTATAATGTCAAACATTTGCCTGTAAACTACTCAAATATTGGCCAGGTAAAATTATCATTTTATTTATTTGGGTATGAAGACTGGTAAAACGGTCGCTGATGATAGCAGTGAATATTCGATGCTGTTTTCGCCCCAGAGTACGAACTGAAAACTCCATAGTTTTCCGTGGAATGGTTTGGTTCTTTGTAACTACCCCCCATAAACAATAACTATACCTCTTTATTTTGAAAATAATCATGGCACCAACCTCTGAACGTTATCGGCGCTTTCAAGACATTTCCGTCAGCGAAAGAATTTTAAATACGGTGTTCCTGCTGACCATAGGCCTCGGTTATCTGGCTGCTCTTGCCAATCTGTATTACACCCATCAGGGGCTGGACGGCAAGGCGGGGCTTTCGGTTGAAGATGTTGTCATCAGTTATCGTGGAAGACATGACCAGACCCAGTTAGGTACGGCCATTAACGGGATAATGAAATCTAACCTGAGATATGCCGGTGACAAGGATGTCATCTTGAGATGGATACAAGCCGATGCTAATGAGGCGGCATATAATGCGGTAATTGCCCCGATATTAAACCGAGACTGTGTAGTGTGCCATACACCCAGCGTCAATCCCTCCCTGCCCGATTTAACCCATTACGCGACGGTTTCAGGGGTCGCCCATGCAGGTGGCGCATCCATACCAACTTTAGTGAGGGTATCCCATATTCATCTGTTTGGTATAGCCTTTATTCTATTCTTTATCGGGAGAATCTTTTTACTGTGTGACCTTAATGCCCATGTAAAAAGAGTTGCGGTGGTGATTCCGTTTGCCGCCATGCTGTTGGACGTGTTGTCATGGTTTGTTACCAAGGAGATCTCCTCGTTTGCCTACGTGGTTATTTTCAGCGGTACGTTAATGGGACTTTCGATGGGCTTACAAATCTTTCTCAGCGTCTATCAGATGTGGTTCTATTCTAACAAACCCAGTTAGCCATAAAATTAGCAGGTTAAACTATTTTTGGGTTAGCTGGGCTTTTCGATTAACAGCTTTTTTACGCTTAAGCGTGGTGGGTGATACCCCGCCAAAAAAAGACCAGCTGTAATCCCAACAAACGTACAACCCAGGGCAAGTTGATTTTTTTACGCATTAACTTGGAGGCCTAACAACCCAACGGGACAAATGCTTATCCGTACGTTCTAAAGTTCAGCACAAACTGTCTCCATTGCTCAATAGATCCCTATCCGGTGAATACGGCAAGGGATAAATTGCTGAATGTTTATATCTTGATATTGCCCAAAACGAAGTTAAGCACCTGCATACCCAGAAAAGATAAAGGCATCGCTGCAAGCATTAACAGTGTGGCATATCCTGCTGCTTTGTATCTATCATTTTTCGAGGTCATTTCACTATTCATTGATATTTCTCCGTTAGGTTAATTGTATGGCTACTCGATCAACTCATCTATGTGAGCCTCTTCATAAGTAGATTTTTACCACATCAAGTTTAATTGAAACTTAAAAATTCAGTGGCCCACTTTAAAAACCGATAATCATTGGTGTTAACCAGCCCATATTTAACAAACAGGTTCTTGATGATTGCCCCAACATTATTGGCTGCTTATGTAGACCCAGATTGTTTACGCCAAAAAGGTTTGGGCGCACCTTTATTTTCTTTAACGGGTGAAATTATACGGGTCGAATATTAAATTTCTGTGAACTGGTTGGCATAAAGGTGAAGCAGTTGTGAACTGTTTCACAGTTTTAGGATAAGCGAGCGCTTTTCTGCAGTGTCAATTTGAACCGCCAACCTGCTGTCTGACAGCACCAGAATAGAACCAAAAAAGCCGGTGTTACCCGGCTAATTAACTGTTAAGGCTCAATAAACTATTACAAAGCCTTTGAACGACTAAGCATGTAGGTTTATTTTTCCACCTTTGCTGCCATCGTTATCGCCGTCAGCGTCTTTGCCAACTGCCGGTGTTGGAGTGTGGGCTGGTTGAGGTGCTGCAACGGGCGATTTAACTTGATTGACATTGGGCGTGTATGAAGTCGCCGGCATTCCGGTTATAGGTGACATTGGTTTTCTCCTTTTGATTAAGATGTATCGGCTAATTCTGCTTACGTCTAAAGGGTATCGGCCTGAATTCCAAAACCTTTAATAAATATACTATGGCGAGTTCCCCCTCAATGTGGTTTTAAATCTGGGGTAGCACTATGATTTATTGTAAAGGCATTTATTAGAATGCCTCGGTAGACTGGACACTAAACATATCCAAATTAGAAATTGTTGGTTTCAGAATGCGTTGATCTCCAGCTACGCCTTGAAAACCAAACAAACCTACAATTCGTTAGGGTTTCCCAAGTAGCGTATTTGATTTTATTGCAATGACTGTGGATTCCCCATTTACCCCAAGCCGATTCCACGGCCTTCGGCTCAGTATTTTTAATCCCAATTACTTACGGTTACTGGCGGACATCGCCCGATGTCTGCCNNGCCCCTTCTCCCTTTGGGAGAAGGTTGGCAGCCTTTTTTGGTTTAACTGCTGGTCTATTCTATTCTACCCCAGGAACACTTTTAAACGCTTGTTATCTGGGCAATATGTCCAGTATCGTCAAAACTGACAGTAACTACCTTGGCTAGCCTGCCTTGCTGCAGTTGTGGTGCCGTTATCTGGAAACGCTCACATAATTGTTGATCGTCAAGCTGTGCTTGATGCGCTGAAAATACGACGGGTCTGCGCCATGAAGTGGATATTGTCCAGCAAAACCAAAATAACGCGATACCCGCGACAATGCTGCCGTACATTTGCAGCAACTCCAACAACGTTTTGTAACCGCCAAACCAGCGGATTTCTGCTGATAGGCTTTTAACACCCATCAACCAGCCGCCCAAGGTGAACAGCGGCAGCAAAAAATACAACCACAACAGCCAACTGAGCGCAGTAATACAAAACGAACCGATTTTTTGCTGTCGGGTTTGCAGGTGCGGCATGTTGATGATCCATTCTCTCATTGTTTTTTCAAACCTCTATCCACAGTTACCCAAAGTGCTCGCTGGCCACGTTTTTTTCGTACCGCTTTGATAAGACCGTTAACGGCGGTGCCGATATTGATTAACCAATACACAATCGGATACCAAATCATCCAGTAATAATATTTTTCACCCGTACGTTGTTCGTATCGCGAATCAATGCCCAGACTGACGGCAAATTGGAATAAACAGGTAATGCACAACAGCATGCTGGTCCATTGTGGTGCTAAATCGCCCAATGTTTCCTTGTGTCCGCTCAGCAAGAGCTGAATGGGTGCCAGCAAAATCAATAGAACTACGGTAAACGACCACAACAAGCTGATGCAGCACTCCAGATACAACGGCCACATTCCCATTGCACGGCGGTTAAATAGGGAAGTGAAATAACGCAACATGACCTCAACACCGCCTTGTGCCCAGCGGCTGCGTTGTTTCCATAATCCATTAAGGGTTTCTGGCATCAGTACCCAGCATAAGGCATTGGTTTCAAAAGGAATAGTCCAGCCGGCTAATTGCAGTTTCCAGCTGATATCGATATCTTCGGTGACCATATCGGGGCTCCAGTATCCGACATCATGTAATGCGGATTTACGGAAGGCGGCAATTACACCGGAAATGGTAAAAATGCGTCCGTAAGTGCGTTGTGCCCGCTTGATCATACCGACAATCGCGGAAAATTCGCCAACTTGAATCTTACCCAGCAAGGTTGATCGGTTACGAATACGCGGATTGCCGGTGACTGCACCGACGTTAGGATGATCGATAAAATGGCGTACCATCCAGGCTGCGGCATTGCGATCCAATAAGGCATCGCCGTCGATACAGATCAGATACTCACTGTTGGCCATTAATGCTGCGGTGCTCAAGCCCACCGCTTTGCCTTGGTTGGTCGCCAGATTGACCACACGCACCTTCTCATGTTGAATGGCGAGTTCTTTCAGGATATCCAGAGTGCTGTCTTTGCTACCGTCGTTTACCGCAATGATTTCGTAATTAGGGTAATTTTGTTTCAGTAGGTATTCGATAGTTTCCTTGATATTTTCGCCTTCGTTGTAACAGGGTATCAGAATAGAAACCGGCGGATATCCAGGGAGTGCGGGCGGCTCTTTCGCAAAGTCCTTGGCTTTAAGTTCCCAACGGATGAAGTAAACAATCCCGCCGATCATCCACACGTATGCCATTAACAACGGATAATAAAACACAAAGCGTGAGATAAATTCATCAAAGTGTTGCCAAGGTATTTCCTCCAGCCATTCCTGCCAGATTAATAATTTATCAATAAGGTGTTGAATCAGCGGGTGAGCTAACAGTTGGTCCATAACTAATAATTAATTGTCAGTTACGACAACGGAGAAATGTTTTTGTAATACTTCTAAATCAGGCTGGTTCTGGAAAACATCGTCAGGATAATAACCAATATGGATTGCACCTAGCTTTTTCAATAGTTCCAATTGGTCAATAAAAATTTTCGTTGGGATTTTTTGTTGCTTTGCCCAATCGAAAGATTGCAATTCAAAAACCATTTTTTTCAAACCATCAGGATATTGAGCAGTTTTTCGAACAAGTTCACGTAGCCATTGATCAGGATTTTCGGCTTTTTCCATAAACGGCATTGCTTCGACCGCAACGTAATCGTAGTGTTTTAAAAAAACTTTAAATGATTGTGCATACCATTCTTCACTGTATGGTTTGAGTAAGGGCAAGGAATAGAAATTACGCGCAGTTTTAATGTCAGGTCGATAATACCTGACCTTATCAGCCAAGCTGTCGGTGAATTCGGCCAGTAGTGAGGTTTTATGCTGTGCCCATTCAAGTCGTAGGGCACCGGTTTGATGAATTTTATCGAAGTCTTTTGGCAAACCCCATACCTGATGAGTAAATTCCATTGCCAATTCAGAAACGTCTTCGTAATCGGTCAATATCCCGTCATCGTGGAATAACAGGCCATCAAAGCTACAATATTTAGCTAAATCTTCATATATTTCGCTGATATATTGCCGTACTTCAGGATTAAACGGTGACAAGCGNNTTTGTTTTATAGGCCATGATCGGTAGCCAGGCATACACTTTCACCTTGGCGCGGACTTTCAGTTGCCAGGCAACCCGATTGAATAAATCTCGGCGCACAGGCAAGTGTCGATTTGGGAAATACAATTCATCCGCGTTACCGTCCCCATCGGGATCGGAATACGCTTGCAAATATACGGTATTGGCACGGCTATTGAGAATACGTTCAACTACCATATCCAAATTACGCTCGGTTT
>PMDM01000386.1:6083-6452 GCA_003155565.1 Methylococcaceae bacterium
TTATATTCCCCGTAAGGCCAAACCATCACCCGTGGGCGTATGCCAAGGTGTTGAAAAATAAAATCCGTACTTTTCCCAATATGGTCGTAAATCCGCTGCCGGTAAGTTTCATCATTTTCGTATTCTTCGTATTCCTTATCATACAGACGGCTGGTTACCGCGCTTTGCTCATCGCCTTGAGGATTGGTAGTTATCCCGTGATGTAAATCATAACTGTGCGATGCAATTTCAACTAAACCAGAAGCCACAACTTCCCGGACCTGTGACCGTGTTAACAAGGGCGTTTTCGGCCGATCTTCAACACGCTGTTCTTCCATCCACGAGCCGACTAAAGCCAGCGTTGTAGGATAGCGGTATTTTTTTAATAGG
>PMDM01000355.1 GCA_003155565.1 Methylococcaceae bacterium
TGATTTGGAGAGATGGTATCTACAATCTTCGTGTTAATGCACAAGCCTGATTTATGTAATTTTTTCAGCGGTTCATTAAATCACCCTGGCTTTAGCGAACGGTTACTTAGGCACACCCGGATGAAATAACACATTCCCGTCTTTCTTGAAGTTGCCGATGATAGCTTGGCCTTCAGCACCAGCCACATAATCTATATATTTCTTGGCAAGCTCATATTTGATATGGGCATGACGTTTTGGGTTGACTGCAATGACATGATAAGGATTAAGCAGTCCCGCGCCGCCTTCCCATAAGATGACCAGTTGAGCCTTATCTTGATAAGCAAGGAAAGTGCCGCGACCGGTCAAGGTATAGGCCATTTTGTCATCCGCCATACGCAACACCGCGCTCATGCCTTGTCCGGAGGAAATGTACCAATTACCGCTTGGTTTGATGGCGGTTTTTTCCCACAACTCCAGTTCTTATTTATGGGTGCCGGAATCATCGCCCCTAGAAATAAAAGGGGTTTTGCCCAAGCTGATTTTTTTCAAGGCTTCCTCAGCACTAGTTGCTGATTTAATCACTTCGGGATCGGACTTTGGCCCTACCAGGACGAAATCATTGTACATAACAGCAGTGCGGTCTACGCCAAAACCATCCGCAACAAATTTTTCCTCTGCTTTGGGCGCAATTGTTGTTGGGCTGTTAATTAATAAGGTCGTTTGGGCGCGATATTTATGCCTGACAACAGGTTTAACCCACTACCCTTCGGGGGTTAATATAAATAGCCTGATTTGGACAGTATTTTCATAGTCTTATCATTGCGTCACAAACTTGAGTCCGATCAGCAGTAATACCGAGGCCAGCACAGGCCGTAAATAATGTTCGGGAATTTTTGCGCTTAGGTGGCTGCCTATCCAGATACCCGGTAATGATCCAACCAACAAGCTGCCCAGCAACGTCAGGTCAACATTACCCAGGCTAAGATGTCCCAAGCCAGCCACGGCGGTAAGCGGGATGGCATGGGCGAGATCAGTGCCGACAATTTTCAAGGTGCTCTCGCGTGGGAAAAGAAACAGCAAGGCGACCGTACCCAACGCACCAGCGCCCACGGACGACAAGGTTACCAGTACGCCTAAAATAGCGCCGGTAAGCACCGTTACGGGTATTTGCCAGCGCGGTGAGAAACGGCCGGCATTCATCATATTGCTGTAGTCATCGTCGAGTTGCCCTAGAGCTTGAGATTTACGCAATATAACCGCCCGAATTAACAAAGCGCAGGAAGTCAGTATGAGGGCAATTCCAAGGGAGTAAGTGATCAAACCGGTGGTTTCCTTGCCAATCTCCATAAAATGTTTAATAGCAAACAGGGTTAGGATGGCGAAAGGTATGCTACCCAACGCCAGCCAGGCAACAATTGGCCAATCCACTGAACGATGCTTGCCATGATGTACAAACACTCCGGCAGTTTTGGTGATGGCGGCGTATAAGAGGTCAGTTCCTACTGCGACTGCCGCTTTAAAGCCGAACAGGAAAACCAGCAAAGGTGTCATCAGTGAGCCACCGCCTACGCCGGTAATGCCGACTAATAAACCCACTGCAAAACCTGAAATCGAGTACATCAAATTCATGAAAGATAATCCCTGTTGAATGATTGATTGAGATAAGAGGACATTATACCTGCCACATGCCCCGCATTTTAATAATATGTTATGCTAATCTTATGCAAATTAGGCATAAAGAAAAATTTTAAAATCTTATTCTGGATGAATAATGAACCTGATCCAATTGCGCTATATCCGTGAAATAGTCCGTCAAGGTTTGAGTGTCTCGAATGCTTCCGAAGCCTTGCATACCTCGCAATCAGGGGTGAGTAGGCAGATTCAGTTATTAGAGGAAGAGCTTAAGCTGCTGATTTTCCAACGCAACGGTAAGCGGCTGATCGGCATTACCGAGCCAGGTAAGCTTATCGTTAATCTCGCCGAACGGGTTTTGCGCGAGCTGGAAAATATCAAGCGTGTTGGTGAAGAATTCACCCAAAAAGACAAAGGGACGTTAACTATTGCGACGACCCATACCCAAGCCCGTTATTTCTTGCCGATTGCCGTTAAACAATTCATGCAGGAATATCCCGATGTTACGTTGACCATCCATCAGGGCAATCCAACGCAAGTCGCTGAACAAGTTGCGAGTGGTGAGGCCGATATTGGTATTGCCACGGAAACCATCAGCACGTACGTAAACCTGTTGTGTTTGCCTTGTTATCAATGGAATCGTTGTATCGTCGCGCCGAAGGAGCATCCAATATGGGATGATACCCCGCTTACCCTGGAAAAAATCGTTCGCTATCCACTGATTACTTACGACTTTGCTTTTACCGGCGGCTCAGTCGTTAAACGCGTATTCAATCAGGCCGGGTTTGAGCCGAATGTGGTGCTGACCGCCATTGATGCCGATGTGATTAAAACTTACGTGAACCTGGGTTTGGGTATCGGATTGTTGGCTGCTATGGCATACGATCAGGAGCGCGACGGTAATTTGCGTATGCTGGATGCCAGCCATTTATTCCCTGCCAGCACCACCTATCTCGGCTTGCGCCGCGATGCTTTTTTACGCGATTATGTCTACGATTTTATCCATATTTTGGTGCCGGAACTCAACCGTAAAGTGGTCTTGGCAGCGCTTAAATGAGCCATGCTTACCAGTTACGCACTGTTCGCTTTGGCTACGGTGAAAAAACCGTTTTGTCATTGCCGGAGTTAAGTATTGGTGCTGGCAGGGTGACTGCGTTAGTCGGCCCGAATGGTTGTGGTAAAAGTACCTTATTGAATTTGCTTGCTTTTGTTGAAAAGCCAAGCTGCGGACACATCCTGTTTTTTGATGAACAGGCCCCGCCGGAAAAATGGTTTAGTTATAGACAGCGTATTGGTTGTCTGCCGCAGAAACCTTATATGCTGCGCGGTACCGTGTTTGATAATCTCAACTTAGCGTTAAAGTTGAGAGACATCCCCAAAAAATTATGGCAGAGCAAGATTGACACGATACTGGAACATCTAAATATTGGTCATCTAAGGACTCACAAAGCCGCCAGTTTATCAGGTGGAGAATTGCAAAAAACAGCTTTGGCACGAACATTGGTGACTGAGCCAGATGTCTTATTGCTAGATGAACCGTTCAGTTATCTCGATCAGGCCAGCAACCAGTTATTGGCCCAAGTTTTAACCTATTATCTCCGCGAAACTCAAGCAACCCTGGTTTTCAGCACCCATGACCGATTACAGGCTTTGGCGCTTGCCGATGAAGTCATTTCGCTGGTGGAAGGTGAGCAAATCAAATCGCCGTTGGTTAACCTGTATCACGGTGTGTGTAAGCAGCATGTGTTCAGTACCGGTAAAATAGACATCGTGTTGACCGCCGATATAGTCGATTGCCAGCATGTTTCGATTGATCCACATGAGATTGTGTTATCAAGGCAGCCTTTGGTTTCGAGTATCCGTAATCAGTTTCAGGGGAAAGTGTTAACGACCTCTGACGAAATGGGCAAAGTCAGGGTTACAGTTGACGCAGGTGAGATTTTTCAGGTATTAATCACTTATGAAGCGTTAGATGACATAAAAATCCATCTGGGCGAGCAGGTTTGGGTGAGTTTTAAATCGAACTCAGTTGTTGCTTTCTGATGCCTTTTGTTGAATTTCAGCTTATCATGCCGCCAATTATGACTAAATGTTGATAGATGTATGAAAGACTACAGTTTTGCGTTGTTATTATGCTTAATATTATCGGCTTGTGGGCAGCCTGGACTATTGTATTTGCCGACTGATAAGCCACCCGTCTACGTTGAGCCAGAGACTGAAACAAAAAACGCAGAACCAAAACAGGCAACAAAGCCAGAGCCACCGCCGCAACCGGAAATCAAGCAACCAGCAAAAGACCAATAACAATGGATTATTTTAACTACCAAAACGATGAATTATACGTTGAAGATGTCTCTATACAGGACATCGTTTATCAACATGGCAGCCCTTGTTACATTTATTCACGGGCAACCTTAGAGCGGCACTGGCAAGCGTTTGACCGTGCTTTTGGCGGACAAAAACATTTAATCTGCTATGCGGTAAAAGCCAATTCCAATCTGGCGATCCTGAATGTATTCGCGCGCCTCGGCGCGGGGTTCGACATCGTATCCGGCGGCGAATTGCAGCGCGTACTGGCGGCGGGCGGCGAGGCGCGCAAGTTGGTATTCTCCGGCGTGGGCAAGACGGTTGCGGAAATACGTATGGCACTGGATGCCGGTATTTTGTGCTTCAACGTCGAGTCTGGTGCTGAATTGGATCGCCTTAACGAAGTGGCTGGGGGCATGGGTAAAATCGCGGCAATCAGCCTGCGGGTGAACCCGGATGTGGATGCGAAGACGCATCCCTATATTTCTACCGGTCTAAAACAAAACAAATTCGGCGTGGCTTATACCGAAGCGTTGGCGTTGTACCGCAAGGCGGCGGACATGCCGCATCTGCGCGTGACCGGCATGGATTGCCACATCGGTTCGCAGCTTACCGAAACCAGCCCGTTTATCGCGGCGGCAGAGAAAGTGCTGGCGCTGGTCGACCAACTGGCTGCCGCGGGCATCGTTCTGGAGCATCTCGACCTCGGCGGCGGACTCGGTATTTGCTATGACGACGAAACTCCGCCAACCATCGCCGAGTACGCGAAAGCCTTGCTGGGCGCGCTTTCCGGGCGTTCCGAGAAGATCATTGTCGAGCCCGGCAGGGTGCTGGTGGGCAATGCCGGGGTGTTGCTTACCCGTATCGAATACCTCAAGCATGGGGAGGAAAAGAACTTCGCCATCGTCGATGCGGCGATGAACGATCTGATGCGTCCGGCACTTTACGATGCTTATCACGCCATCCTGCCGGTGCAAAAAAGAGGGGGGGCGGCACAGCTTTATGAAGTGGTCGGCCCCATCTGCGAGACCGGAGATTTTATCGGCCATGCCCGCGAGATGGCCGTGGATAAAGGC
>PMDM01000132.1 GCA_003155565.1 Methylococcaceae bacterium
CAACCGAAAGGCTCACCGCCGAACTGACCGTACTCATGTTCATAAATCTTTTTAAAAATCGGGCTTTGATCCCAGGCTGTTCCCTTGAATTTTGTCAAAGTTTTATGCATTTCTTTTTTGGAAATATTGAACACCTTGATCTTCAACATTTCGTCTGTTTCGGTGTTATTGATGAGGTAGTGCATACCACGCCAACTTCCTTCGAGTTTCTGGAAGTCCGGATGGTGCATAATCCGGTTCACCTGGTCGCTTAAACGCTTGTCGATTTCTGCGATGATAGCTTCAATCGATTTGACAGCATCGTCGGAAATCAGGTTGGTTTTCGCCAGCGCCTGTTCAGCCAAGGTTTTAACGGCATCTTCTACAGCCTCCTTAGCCCGATCTGATTTCGGCTTGAATTCTTTTTGCAATAAGGCTGCGAAAGAATCGCCAGCTTCCAATGTTTCAGTAGCGGCCTCAGCGGCGGTCGCTTGAGTTTCGGTATCGGCCATTACTTGTCCTCCTCTGTTTTACCGGACTCGCCGGCTTCTTCAGTTTTAATTGTCTCAGCTGCGGCCTTCGGCACTGCGGCCAAGGACTGCAGCAAAGCTGAATCATTTAAGGCCTTTGCAATCAGCTCTTCTGCGCCGCCTTTGCCGTCCATGTAGGTAAGTAAATTGGACAGTTGTGTACGTGCTTTAAGTAATTGGTTAAGCCCTTCAACTCGGCTTGCTACCGCGCCTGGCGAAAAATCGTCCATGTTTTCAAAAGTGATATCGACACTTAAATTACCTTCGCCAGTTAGGACATTAGGCACTTGAAATGCGACTCTCGGTTTCATTGCCTTTAATCGTTCGTCGAAATTATCAACATCGATTTCCAAAAATTCCCGATCAACTACCGCTGCCAACGGGTCTGCCGGCTTGCCGGATAAATCGGCCATCACGCCCATCACAAAAGGTAATTGGATCTTTTTCTCCGCACCGTAGAGTTCGACATCATATTCAATCTGCACTCTCGGAGCACGGTTGCGGGCTATAAATTTTTGACTGCTTGCTTGTGCCATTTTTTTATACCTCTGTTCAGTAGTTATAGTTGCGGAAATTGTTCGTTATTACTCTTTGGTTTTTTGGTTATGTTTTTTTCTGTTGTTGCGTACCACAAATATTTTCTGCCTGACTGATTGCATCAGGCGTAAGGTCTTGCAATATCTCCATAAAATTCATGGATAATAACTTTTTTGCCCGTTGCAAAAGAAAAGGAACGGGACTGGAAGGTTCGTAACTTTCAAAATATTTACAAATACCATCAATTGCGAAAATAACATCTTCGCGCGAATGTATCCCATTACCTTTTACTGTCTTAACCCCCCTTTGTGTAATGTCAGTCATTGCCAGCACATCTAGCCTGACTGCTTCAGATTCGCCCTGCTCAAGCGCTAAAGCTTCTTTAAGTTTAATTTTTTCATCAAATAATTTTTGGAGATTCTTGAATAATTTTATAAAACGGGAAATATCTGGCGCATTTTCAGAACCTGCCTTATCAGAAGATATGGCAAGGATGGCCTCTGCTTGTTCGAGCGTATGTTTTATCGTATTGCCCAGATCTCTCAGATTTTGAAGATCGGTCTCGTTAAATGCCGCCCCAATGGAATCCAGATAGGCAGATGCCTTAATTTTGGCTTCTTCTAACGTACCTGGAGCGTCCTTATTAAGGCTTTTCTTCAAAGATTCCACATATCCTTCTTGCGACATGTGGCTCAAAGCTTCAACTTTACTTTTTGAAGCTTCAATTTGATTCCAGGAAAATTCACCCAATCTTGATTTAGTGAGCGGGAGATTTAGCAGGGGGTCAATAATTTTTTTGTCGTCATTCAGTGTGGCTAGCGTGTTCATGCGCAGCACAGGATAATCATCTTCGGGATCCTGCCGTGGGTGAACATCATCCCAATGTTTTTGCAACAAACCGTTAATAAGAGATAAGCCATTGTCCAACCCCTTAAAACCATCCGTTTGGACTAGGCCACATGTCAAATGCATAGCGACTTGTATATCCCGGCTGCGTTCCAGTAATGTTAAGGCTGAATCACGTACTTTTTTCCAGTCAGGCCCTTTTTCTGGAATAATGACATTACCCATTTGCCGTTCAGGTATGAATTTCGCTTCATTTTCCAATTGGGCAAAAACATGATCCTGCTCCAGATTCTCTCCGCAAGGGGAATCTCGGCTTATATCAATAAGAAAATGATCTAACGATAAATTACTCATTTTTCACCTTATCTGGCCAACCATTAATGAGACTATAATCTTTCCAGCAATTACGCTTTAATGTTTATTTTTTAACAACTTAACTACTAATGATTTCTGCGGTAATCTCTTATTTCTTTTGGCGTACAGCGTGGTATGATGCTAACACTAATCCCACTGTGCAAGAAAGTAAATTTTTCACATTCTTGACCATTTTTTTACACTTTCAGGTTTGTGCGGGCAGTGTATCTGGAAAGTTCCTGCGAAATGGCTTCCACCGAGTTGTTAGGCTTCTTAGCCCAGAAGCCACCCTACACTGCACAGCTTGATTTAGGGATCAGGTTTGAGCTATATTGAAATTACAGGTTCTTTTTAACGCTAGTGTATTTTTTGATATATCAACATAAAAATTTCGTCAATGCTGTTAAAAAGTTCACAGCTAAAAATTATTTTTTCCGCATAATAACGACCTGTTAATCATTGTTTGAAGATGTTATGTAACTTAAATGTTTTTTAATGATTGAAAATCATTAGGGTACTTGAAGGGGAAGATGCAAAAAGAATTATTTCTTAGGTCATGCTAAGACTCTAGTCAAATATGGGATGGTTGCTTGTATGAAACTTTTGTTAAGTGTCATATCGTCGAACGCATATCTGGATCGTTCCTCCCGAATCACGCTCAATCAAGAGAGCGCTACACTAGGGCGGCACGAAGATAATACCTTAGTGCTATCTGATCCCAAAAGATATATATCCAGTCACCATGCCTTAATTGAATACAAAGCCCCAGACTATTTTATTACTGACCTCAGCGCCAACGGAGTCTTGATTAATGAATATGCAAGGCCTTTAGGAAAGGGGAATAGTAAAAAACTTAGCGATGGTGATCAAGTTTATATAGGCGACAGTGCGGTTTCTGTTAAATATACAATTTCTGTAAAATTGATTGAGGATAGTTTTAACCCAGGTTCTCTGTCTAACGCACCGATTTTAGCCCAGGATGTCGAAATTTTTGATGACCCGTTTGCTGAGTTTGATTCCGATCCCATCCAAAAAATGATCGATAGCAATGAGCTAATACCTTCTAACAGGAAAGGGTTACAGGAGTTACCCGAAGATCTATTTGGAATCCCCAGTTTTGATGGCGGGGTATCAAGCTTAAGCGCTGACAATAAGCATGACAGCACAGCCTTCGACCATATTCCTGTTTATAAAGAAGCATTCCAGCCTTTTCAGAAACAAGTGGTTGACCAACCGGTCGCACCCCCTCCCGCCACAAAACCAACTGACTTTTTTTCCGATGACTGGTTTCTTGATAAGGGCAATAATATTGAAGAAATAGTTATTGATAAGGCCGGCCATGCTGAAGAAATAGTTACAGATAAGGAAGTTCCGATTATCATTGAGCCAATTCAATCTCCCCCTGCAACAATTCCAGAACCTGTAATAACATCCTCAACCGATTTTCATAACGAACTCATCCAAAACTTCCTCAAGGGGGCAAAGCTGGAAAATAGCAAGTTTGCTGAAGGCATTAATCCACAGACTTTTTATATTATTGGCACTATGCTTAGGGCGTCCATTCAAGGAACCAGGGATGTCCTGGAAGGACGGGCACGTATCAAAAATGAAATGCACTTGGATGTGACTTTGATTAGGCCTAAGGAAAATAATCCGATCAAGTTTTCAGTCAGCACGGATGAAGCATTGACCAAACTCTTAACGCCAACGGATAAAGCTTACCTATCCCCAGAAAAAGCGATTGACGAGGCGTTTGATGACATTCGGACACACCAATATTCCGTCATCGCAGGCATGAAATCTGCGTTGTTTGCCATATTGAAACGATTTGACCCCAAAATATTGGAAGAACGTCTACAAAAACAAAGCCCCATTGCCGCCAACATTCCCATCCATAAGCAGGCCAAATTATGGAGGCTATTTGAAGAGCTTTATGAAACCCTTGAACAAGAAACGAAAGATAATTTTTATCATTTATTCGGGCAGGCATTCGCAGAGACTTATAGCCAACTGATTAATAAATTAAAGAAAGACAACCCAAATTGAATCACTGGAAACTCTGTAGACGACCCATGCACATAATTACGTCAGTCATTTTTTTTATAACCTTGATGCTAGGCGGTTGCGGCTCTGAACCTAAAAAAGAGGAACCGCCTCCGGAAACAAAAATACAAGTCAGCATTTCTGTGGCTGACCAAGTGAATCCTGATATCAATGGTCGTCCTTCCCCGATTGTGGTGCGGCTGTACGAACTAAAAAATATTGGCAAATTTGAAGAAGCCGATTTTTATAAATTATTTGAAGACCATGAAGGCGCTCTAGGCTCAGATCTTTTGGCATCCGAAAAATTTCATTTCAAACCGGGCGACACTAAAACTTTGGGGCATACTGTTTCACCAGACACAAAATATATAGCGGTAACGGCTGCTTTCAGGGATTTTAATCAGTCAGTTTGGCGCGATTCCATAGCTATAGAGAGTGCTAAAACGTCGGAACTTTCAATCTTAATTGAGAGATTGAATTTAACTATTACAAAAAATAAACCTAAATAAACCAACGTTGAAGGTAATTTTATGTCATCGAATAACAAAGTTATTTGGACTGAGGGGATGTTTCTGCGACCCTCCCATTTTCAGCAGTTGGATCGATATTTCCAATCCTGGATTGAATTCCGTTGTGGCGCACTGCACTGTTATAGTTGGGGCGTCACTAAACTTGAAATCGACCAGCAACTTCTTGCGCTGGGGAAATTTGCAATAACATCTTGTCAAGGTGTGTTTCCTGACGGCACTCCTTTCAGTATGCCAGATATTAATCCGGCTCCTATCCCGTTGGATATTCCGGCAGAGTCGAAAAATGAACTCCTGTACTTATCCCTGCCCGTTCGTAGCGCCTACGGTAAAGAATTAACTTGGGGCGAAAACACAGACGAATTTATTCGCTATCGAATGAAAGAAATTGAGGTCAAGGACATCCATTCACAATATGAACAGGACAGTTCGACCATCCAAAGTGGGGAGCTTTGGACAAGATTCCGTTTATCTCGCCAAAGCCAGGATGCTTATGTCAATATCCCTATTGCCAGGGTGATTGAACGTAAAGCTGATAAGCAAGTTGTGTTGGACAGTCAATTTATCCCGACCTGCTCACACACGGGGGCTTCATCCCAACTAAGCGGCTATATCCAGGAAGTCGAAGGAATTTTACATCAGCGGGGGGATGCACTTGCACAACGCCTGGGATCACCAGGAACTGGCGGTGTCGCAGAGATTACGGATTTTTTGCTATTGCAACTGATCAATCGGTATGAACCACTGTTTACTCATTTTTCATTTCTGCAACAATTACATCCTGAACGGCTGTATAGCGTCATGCTCGAAATGGCGGGTGAATTGGCAACTATCACCCAGGCTAGCCACAGGCCAAAAACCTTTCCACAATACATCCATGAAGATTTGTACAGTTGCTTTAATCCCGTTGTTATTGCCCTTCGTGAAGCCTTAAGCTGGGTATCGGAATCAAGGGCGATACCTATTCCTTTAGAAGAACACCCGCGCCAAATTCGTACCGCGATTATTCATGACCGTCAATTGCTGCACTCGGCTGAATTTATCTTGGGTGTAAACGCCCAGCTATCAGCAGATAAAATACGTAGCCAAATTCCTCGCCAGGCAACAATTGCCACCCGCGAAAAACTTCGCGATTATGTAATGTCCCAAATTCCAGGTATTCAATTGATTGGTCTCGCCACTTCGCCTAGACAAATACCTTTTCACAAAGGCATGACCTATTTTAGCCTAGATAAGAATCATGCCCTTTGGCAGGAGCTGGAAAAAAGCGGTTCTATTGGTATGCATTTTTCTGGTGAATATCCTGGTTTAGAGTTGGAATTCTGGGCTATCAGGGATTAATCTTATGAGCAATGATAAAGACGACCCATTTTTTACGCCACAATCCGATGACAGGACTATCATTAGGCCTATCCCTGGCGGCAAGCGTTCTGATATCCCGGCAGCGCCTTCTCCCAATAGGCAACACTCTATTTCTTCTTCTTCGGATCCAGCCCCAAAGTTAGGCAGCCTGAACCCGTTAGAAAAATCGGCGTCGGGTTTGCTCGCCTTGTTGACGAAGCTTAATTCTTCTTATTCCCAATCAGACCCCGTGGGCTTGAAAAACAGGATAATTCGGGAAATCGAACAGTTTCAAATTACTGCCCAGGCAGAGGGCATTGATCCCCAAACAATTTCCAGTGCCCGTTACATACTCTGCACCGTTTTGGACGAAACTGTATTAAACACACCGTGGGGCAACGACAGTGGCTGGTCGCAGCAAAGCCTTTTAAGCCTCTTCCACAAAGAAGTGAGTGGTGGTGAGCGCTTTTTCCATTTATTAAAAGCTTTGGCACAAGTCCCAGGAAAAAACAGGAATTTGTTGGAATTGATGTACGTCTGTATGGCATTAGGATTTGAAGGCCAATACCGCCTCATTGAAGGCGGAAAAAATAAACTGTCCAGCATCAAGGATTGGCTGTACCAGATATTGCAAAAAGAACGGGGCATTGCCGATCAAGTACTATCAATTCACTGGCAAGGCGTAACTGACCGCCGCAACCCGTTAATGCAGATGGTGCCCGTATGGGTCTTCGGGGCGGTTGCCGCCGGTCTTTTGACAACCGTTTTCAGCGTATTCTTATTCCGATTGAACAATGACTCAGATCCTGTGTTCAGGGAAATCTTTGCCATCACCCCTCCGACCATCGCTGTTGCGGAGCCCGAACCGGAACCTGTGCCAATAGCTAAACCGCAACTGACCTTATCAATACTACTGGCAAATGAGATTGCCAATAAACAATTGAAAGTCATGGAGTTGACACAGCGCAGCACGGTCACTATCCAAGGCGACAATTTGTTTGATTCTGGCAGTACTTCGGTAAATTCCGCTGTCACGCCACTTTTACAACGGATTGCCGATTCGTTGAACCGTTTAGCGGGGCAAGTGATGATAACGGGGCATTCCGATAATCAACCCATCCGCAGCGCTCGCTATCCTTCAAATTGGCATTTGTCAAAAGCCAGGGCAGAAGCGGTCGCGGCAGTAATCAAAGAGACCCTTAGTAACCCTGGAAGAATCTTGATAGAAGGCAAATCCGACCTCGAACCCGTTGATTCAAACGCGACCAAGGAAGGTAGGGCGAAGAACCGCCGTGTTGAAATCACACTGCTAAAATAACGCCAGGCATCGCACATGAACCCCAACAATTTCCTAGCGGCTGACCAAGGATCATCAAAGTGATGAAGCTATTTAATTTTTTCAAACAACGCTGGTTCATCTCGCTACTCGGCGTTATTGCGGTAGGTTTGCTGATCTGGTTTTTAGGCCCTTTTCTTGCATTTGCCAGCTACGAACCACTAGCCCCTGAAACACACCGTTGGGGTTTGATAGGAGTAGTCGCTGCTTATTGGTTAATAGTACGGATTTGGTCATATTTCACGGCAAAAAACCGCAATAACCAAGTGCTAACAGCCATGTCAGTCAGCAATGAACCGGCATTGAGTGCTGATGAAATGTCCTCCCGTGATGAATTACAGGCCATCAAAGAACGCATGGAAGATGCGCTTAAAATTCTAAAGAAAAGCCAGTTAGGCGGACACTTCGGGCGGCAGTTTCTTTATCAATTGCCTTGGTACATTATTATCGGCCCACCGGGCTCCGGCAAATCGACCTTATTGAAGAATTCCGACCTGAAATTTCCCTTGTCTGACCGCTTCGGAAAAGATGCTATACGCGGGGTAGGCGGCACACGGAATTGTGACTGGTGGTTTACCGACGAAGCCGTGCTACTGGATACCGCCGGACGATATACCACACAGGACAGTCGTGAAAAGGCAGACCAGTTAGCATGGTTAGGCTTTCTTGACTTATTGAAAAAACACCGCAGCAGACGACCCATCAACGGGGTAATTATCGCCATAAGCATTGCTGATTTGCTTGAACAAGGCAAAGCTGAGCAACAAGCCCATGCCGTTTCAATCCGTAACCGCATCCAGGAATTGCACGAGCGGTTCAATATCCGTTTTCCCGTTTATTTATTGTTTACCAAATGCGATTTGCTGGCAGGATTTATAGAATATTTCGATGACCTAGACCACGATAAACGCGGACAGATTTGGGGCATGACCTTCAATCTGGAGGAAAATCCAAAAGCCAATACAGTCGAGCAATTCACTTCGGAATTCAACCTTCTGGGAAAGCAACTACAAAATCAATTGATAGACAAGCTACAACGCGAACAAGGGGGCAATCGACGTAACCTTATTTATACTTTCCCACAACAATTCAGTTCGCTAGGCGAACTGGCTCAATCATTCCTTAGCGAAATTTTCCAAACAACCCGTTATGAACATTCAACCCTATTGCGTGGGGTTTATTTCACCAGTGCGACGCAGGAAGGTTCGCCGATAGACCGGATTATGGGGTCCCTGGCAAACAGTTTTGGGTTGGATCGCCAAAATCTTGCCACCACCGCCAATCAGGGCAAAAGTTTTTTTATCAATCGCTTGTTATCCGATGTTATTTTTGCCGAGCATGGCTTGGCTGGCGCTAACCTAAAGTTGGAAAAAAAACGCGCCTGG
>PMDM01000209.1 GCA_003155565.1 Methylococcaceae bacterium
CGGCAATGGTATGGACTCCTCCTTCCTGACGGCATCTGAGTGCCAGACTGGTAGAATTTGACTTCCAGACCAACAGAAAGAGGAGTCCGAGATGAATATTAAACGAGTGGGCGTTGACTTGGCAAAGCAAGTTTTTCAGGTGCATGGTGTAGACTGCCAGGACAAGGCGGTTTTGCGGAAGCGGCTAAAGCGGGATCAAGTCCTGAAGTTTTTCGCCACGTTACCGCGGTGCTTGGTTGGCATGGAAGCCTGTGGCGGTTCGCACCATTGGGCGAGGGAGTTGCAGAAACTGGGGCATGACGTGAAACTGGTTGCGCCGCAATTCGTGAAGCCCTACGTCAAGGGCAACAAGAACGACGCCAATGATGCCGAAGCGATCTGCGAAGCCACTGGTCGTCCCACGATGCGTTTTGTGGCGGTCAAGACGGTAGCCCAGCAAGACTTGCAGGCGGTGCATCGGATACGCAGCGAGCTGGTTCGGCAACGTACTGCCAAAGCTAACCAGGCCAGGGGGTTGCTGGCCGAGTATGGCATTGTGGTCGGCAGGCGGGTAGAAACCCTGCGCCGCGCCTTGCCCGAATTGCTTGAAGATGCACAAAATGGCTTGAGCTTTGATTTTAGGATATTGCTGGAAGCCCTGCGGCAAGGCCTCACCTACTTGGATAAACGGGTGACGGAAATGGACAAGCAGTTGCACGCCCTGGCCAACAACGACCCGGCGGCCAAACGCTTACAGGGTATCCCCGGCATCGGCCCGATCACCGCCACGGCGCTGGCCTGTGCGGTCGGTGACGGCAAGCTGTTCAAGCGGGGCCGTGATATGGCCGCATGGATAGGGCTGACGCCGAAACAGCATAGCGGTGGGGGTAAAGAGAAACTGTTGGGCATCAGCAAGCGTGGCGATGCTTACCTCCGCACCTTGCTCATTCATGGTGCCAGGTCGGTGCTGAAAGTTGCCGGGAATAAAGATGATCTGCGCAGCCGATGGCTACAACAGCTATGCAGCAGGCGCAACAAAAACATTGCCGCCGTTGCCTTGGCCAACAAGAACGCACGGGTCGCCTGGGCATTGTTGAGCAAGGGGCTGGGTTACCAGCCCCCAGCCGAACCGCTTTCGGCATGAACACCCAAGGGCATAAGAGCAAGGTTTCACGCCAAAATCGGTAGACAGAAAGACAAGGGGGCAGCACCACGATTGTAAAGCAACAGCGCTGACGGCAAACAGGTCGAACCGGCGTTTGCAAAACCTGAGTAACCCGCTGTGCCTCGAGCACGTTACGGCGATAAGGAGCAAACGCGCGAATAAGCCATCATGGCCCGGGCAATTTGATCCCAACTGAGAGGCCGGATATACGCGTGCAGTCGTACCTTAAAGCCAAAAGTGTTTTTTGCTTGCAAAACCGGAGGAGTCCATATACGGGTGACCTGTAGGGCGGCAAGACACCCTTGCAGGCTGTCTGTGCTGTCATGCGCAAATTGCTTCACGCCATCCATGGTATGCTCAAACATGACAAGCCATTCGACAACACCCGTTTCTATGCGATTACAGCTATCGCCGAATAGCTTAATTTTTAGCTTTATTAATTTGACTTTGAACAGAGTATCTACGCACTACGCACTATATGTGCAGTTAACCCTATTCTTTGTACGGGAGCGGTTATTGGGGGTGGTTGGTGGGCCATTACACATCCAATATGGATTCCAGATGATGATGAATTGCACCCTTATCACGATATAGTGGATGATGTTTGTGCTAACCCAGGTAGCGAGTAGCTGGGTGGAGCTTGCAGAATCCGGGTTTTCGTGGCTTCGATTTCCCCGTATTCCGTTACACTTCATACGGGCTACCTTGCTGGAGCTGTTCATGAAAAATTATTTACTTATCACCTGTCTTGCTTTGGCTGCTTGTTCGAACCTCCCGCCTGCCATCGAAGATCCACCCGCAGTTGATATTACTTACCATCAAGTGCTTGCAAATATCGGCAATTACAAAAATGCTCCTGTACGTTGGGGCGGCACGATAATCGAAGTAGAAAATGAGCCCAGTTTTAGTGCCATCCAGGTATTGCTATACCCCCTCGGCAGTTATGGCCGTCCAGATATAGATGAACCCAATCAAGGGCGTTTCGTTATCAAAAGTGCGGAGTTTCTTGATCCCGCCGTGTATACCAAAAATACCTCAATCACAGTAGCCGGTACGTTGGAGGGCGACACGGAACGCACCATAGGAAAAAAGACCCTACGGCTTCCTCTGGTGGCAGCGAAACACATCCATTTGTGGGAAGAACAAAATTACTCAGGCTACTATGGTGGTTATGGTTATGGAGGGTTCGGTTATCCTTATGGTGGCTTTTATGGTTATAGCCCTTATTATTGGGGCGGCTATTACCAACCCTACTTCTTTCACCATCATCGTTAAAAACGGTTAATGGTTATACCAATCCCAATAAGTTGTTATTTGAATCCCCTCATCCTGACCTTCTCACTCTGGAGAAGGCGTAACAAGAGAACTTATTGGGATTGGTATTATTAGCCAAATTTGTTACTTTTCCGCATTATCCTGCTGCGCTTGATATAAGCCGATGAGATCTTGCATACTGATGGTTGCGATCTGGTTCAAATCATCATCAAGCACTTCGTATAAGATGCCATCACTGCCACGAATACTAAAAAAAACGACGACATCTTGATCGCCCCCACCTTCACGATGAGGCTCGTCGCTTGGTGGGCTGACGGTATAACTGCCGACGGGACGAATCTCTTTGATATTGCCATTGGCTTCATAGAGACGATGTTCGCCCTGGATAACTAACGTGTTGTTGTGCGCCTTATGTCTATGCAGCACAATTTGTTGATTTGCGGCGAATTTGAACAGCACATCCGCGATGTTGTTTTTTTCATCAATATCGAGTATGGAATAAACCAAATGTTCGAAATCGCCAAGCTTGTTCCAACGGATGTTGCTATCATCAAAGTTGTATAGCGCCATGATCTTATTCTCCTAACTGGATTAACAAACCACCAAACTTAACCAAACAAACCCATAAGAATCGGATTGAACCTTAGCAAGACCATCAACAACAAGCACCATCGGGACTGCATTTATCCTGATGTTGTCCACCCTTGGTTTCTGCAATGTCGCGGATTGAACCCGTTGCACAGTCCCAAAGTTTGCCTGGAAGCTCTTCAGCAGGCGCAATCCCAATGAAATTGTGACCGTAAGTTTCGCCAGTAAGTAATTTAAAATTACGTTCACACACCGCCATACGTTCGCCCCTGAAGTAAACATGGCCTTCATCATCATAAACTTCTGAAAACGGACCGCGATAAATGACAGCATGGCCTTTATCGATACACGCTTCGGTTTGTGGCTTGACAGCGGTAATGGTAACGGAACGGAACTCTATGGCTTCTACAACCTGCCAAGGCTGGCTTTCCCATTTATCGTAACTGACGGCGATAAAGCCAGCTTTGACAAAGGCTTCTAAAAATTCATGCTCCTGAAGCGCACCGGAAATACATCCACTCCATAAATGCTGATCCTGCTTTAGATGTTCTGGGGCTACCTCGTCACTAACAATATCGGAAATTGCCACCCGGCCACCCGGCTTGACCACCCGAAAAATTTCCCGGATCATTTGCCCTTTATCACTATCGTGAACCAGATTAAGCACGCAATTAGACACGACGAGATCAATCGAGTTATCTTTAATCATAGGCGACTCATTACGCTGCCGTTCCTGCCAGGCACGTAAGTTAATGACATCCTCAGCCTTACGTACCGGGTTTTGTTCTAAATATTTATCCATTGCAGAAACATCCAACGCCAAATCCTGAATCTGTCCTTTTAGGAATTCGACCCGGTTTGAGCCCAATTTTTTTGCCATCTCATCTTGATATTTACGTGCCAAGGCCAACATGTCTTCGTTCATGTCCACGCCGATGACTTTGCCCTGATCGCCAACCAGTTGCGCCGCCATATAACAGATTTTGCCTGAGCCCGAACCTAGGTCGAGTACGGTATCCCCTTTTTTGACATAGCGGGAAGGATCACCACAGCCATAATCCTTCTCGATTATCTCCTGGGGCAACAATGCCAATAACGTGCGGTCGTAGTCCACTGGGCAACACAAATCTGCTTGCCTAGCTTCTGCGCCTTGGGAGTAACGTTCTAATACGCCTGTTTCTACGGTCATTTTTTATTCCTTACTAGGTTTTATTTTTTGAGAATACTAAAAATAAGGGAATTTCTAAAAATTCAAAAAACTCCTTCCCCCTTCGGGAGAAAGTTGGCATGAGGGGATTAAAATCAATCACTTATAACCCTCACCATAGCTCTCTCCCAGAGGGAGAAGGGCTTTTTAGAAATTCCCATAATTACAAATCAGGCTATTGCACCACCGCAACTACTACCCTGCCCCGCTGTACAGCCGTAACAATGTTGCCGTACGGCAATCGCCGAGCCAGCCAAAGAATCACTATGCAATTCGCTCAAATGTGTTCTGTTACTAAGACCAGCGCCCAATGGAAGGTTCAACATTTGGTTAAAATCGCAATCGTAAACAAAGCCTTGCCAGTCGATGCTGATGGTATTTCGGCACATAACGCCTGGGAGATTTTCCTGACGGTAATTATCTTTCAATAATTGTAAATAGTCGGCAAATAGGCCTTTGCTTATTAACATACTACCAAATCGTTGAATAGGCAGATTGGCCATCGCATAGAGTTGATTAAAAACGATGCCATAGTGTTCAAACAGATGCTGCTTATACGCCACTTCCAATGCTTTTTGATCGGGCGGCAAGTGATTATCCTGCGGGTTGAATACCAGATTAAGCTTAAGCTGGCTATCAACTTGACCATAACCTAAATCATTAAGCTGCTTCAAAGCGGCAATACTGGCACTGAACGTGCCTTTGCCACGTTGCCTGTCAACATTATCTTCAAGATAGCAAGGCAGAGAAGCGACGATTTCCACTTGGTTGCCCGCAAGAAACTTTGCCAAGTCTTCATAGCCTAGTTCTTGTAGGATCACCAGATTGCAGCGGTCAATCACAGCGACATCCATCGCCCTAGCTTGCTCAACCAGATAGTTGAAATGAGGATTCATTTCCGGCGCACCGCCCGTTAAATCCAGGATGTGGATGTTTTCACGGCAGATAAACTCCAGAACCAGATCAACCGTTGCCTTGTCCATTAATTCGGTACGTTTAGGCCCGGCATTAACATGGCAATGGGTGCAGCTTAAATTGCATAAATAGCCCAGGTTAACCTGTAAAACCTCCAATGCCGTCCGCTTTATGGCAGGAAAATCAGTGGGTTCCAGATAGGCAAGCGTATCGTGCATGAGCTATTCCGCCGTGAAGTAAATATCGCCATAGTAAGCCGTTGCTTTGCCTTTGGCGTTATCGGTATCAGTCATAACGGCAACTGCGTCAATATATTGCATGTCTTCACCCGTTAACTGCTTAAAATCAGCACGGATATTTCTCTTTTCCGTAAACCAGGTTCCGGTTTTGTCTAACGATGACCTGACTGCAACCATCATGGCATGATCACCAGCAAACGGGTTAGGCCAGATTTTATTTTTAGCCGATGTGCTGGCCCATACATAGTTGATGGCTTTAGTATTCCAAAAAATCAGGCCGCCACTCACGACTACATAAACACGGGCGGCAAAATCGTCGCCTAATTTGGTCTGCTCATCAATGTTACCTAAGCGGTTTTCGATACGCCAGCGCCAGTTCATGACCGGTGTCTTTTGTAGGTCTATGCGTTGTTCATAGAATAAACCCGATGCCGCAGCATTGCTGTCAGCTTTTAATACCTGCGAACCATCCAGCTTGGTGATCTGGTATTGCGTTTGGCCTTTAAATTCTTTGGTTTTCCAGCCCGTTAACGAGTCAGTGGAGAAACTGCCAATCGGTAGCTTACTAATGGCTTGTTCATCTGCTAATACGCTCGCTGCAACTATCAACAAACATACGCTCAGTAAACTTAAATTTTTATAATGTAGGGATAGCATCACATTCATCCTCGTTCAAGAGCAATAGTTCAGCATGTCGTAACCCGTACAAAACATGTATTAATAGCATCCCAGGATATGCCAAGAATAGCGACAAACCAAATAAAACCTTGGATTACCCTAGTTTATTTTTGATGATGTTATATAATGCCGTCCTCATCAATGTTATCGAAGCCTCGGTGGCGAAATTGGTAGACGCAAGGGACTTAAAATCCCTCGTTCGTAAGGACGTGCCGGTTCGACTCCGGCCCGAGGCACCAAAAAAATCAAATACTTACAAAAATTATTTGAGATATTTTTAATATTTCCAGACTTGATGTACCTCTTTTGTACCACTGGAAATAAAGTATTGCGACAACCCGTAAACATTTAAGCCACCTCACGCGGTAAAATTTCCCTTTCAATAGCTGCGCTCGCTTTTTCCTTGGTAACTCGTAAGTCATAAGCCGTTTGAAGGTTCAACCAGAACTCAGGGCTGCAACCGAAATAACGGGCAAGCCTCAAGGCGGTATCGGGCGTAATGCCGCGCTTTTCCCTCACGATGTCATTGATACGCGGGGCAGGAATCTTAAGCAACATTGCCAAGGCATTGGCAGACATGCCAAGCGGGTTCAGGTATTCTTCACGGAGTATTTCACCGGGATGGATAGGACGAAGCGCGTTACCCGTAATAACGTCGCTAAAGTCGGTATGGTCAAGGTCTTGGGTGTGTATCGTCGTCATGGTCTGGCCTCAATGGTAATCGACTATTTCAACATCGTATGCGCTGCTGTTTTCAAACCGGAAACACAAACGCCATTGGTCATTGATCCGAACGCTCCATTGCCCTGCCCGAACACCCGACAGCTTTTCCAAGCGGTTGCCAGGCGGATTACGCAGATCGTTAATGCTTATTGCAGCATCCAACAGCATGAGCTTTCGCAATGCCAGAGCCTGGAAGCCAACAGGCCACTTCCTGGACTGCCTGCCAGCAAAAATGGCGGCGGTATGTTTGCATCGGAATGATTGAATCATTGATTTAATTCTATAACGCTTTGCGTTAAACGTAAAGCGTTATACATTTGTTTATATCAACCCATGCTTACTAAATCAATCTTCTCCCATTATGACGGCTCTCGCCACAGCTTTGATGTCCTCAACCTCAGCGGCAATAGCATAAACCGAAGTGTGCGCATGTACCGGCACGTTGCATTCATGTTCAAGAAAAGATTCAAGCAGGCGCAAAATACCTAATGCACGGTCGGCCATCCAAACTATCGTTTCGATTTGGTTGGGCTTGTCTGGGTCTTCCCAATCGGCGAAACGGTGGCTAAAATCAACCTGGATTAATTTTTTGTCGCTTATTGTTTGTGGAGTTAGCATGGTGTCCACCTATTCCTTTACTTCGGTTAGGTCGGAAATTTTTTGAGTTTTTCTAATTTGAAAAATCACATCTAGCACCGCCTGGCAATCCATAAGCTCCATTGCCGCCGCTGTGCTTGCCCCGAACGCATCCTTGTTTGCCCCTTCGTCTGATTCATGGAAGGTTTGCAATAACCCAACAATTCCCCTCGCTCTTCTCAACATCTGATCCAGTGCGTCAAGAAGGAAAAACTCGGTTAACCTTTCTTCTGTGAGCGGAAAACGATGACCTAAATCAACCTTTGGAAAACTATTTGTTTGTGTGTGCATATTCTGGCTCCATTTGA
>PMDM01000238.1 GCA_003155565.1 Methylococcaceae bacterium
CCTTGGACTTGTCCGGCGGTCATGCTGGCAATCGCTGTGCCGACAGGGCCGTCAAGTTCGCCGATAATCACTTCCGGTTCGGCTGCTGTGCCGGGCGGGCCGCCAGCGACTAATGCTTCCCCAGTACGCATAATGATTCTTTCGCTCATGGTGTTTTCCTCTTAAGGTAAAAATGGTCGGGATTAGTATGTAATGTCATCATGTAGGATAATATTAGGTCGGCAGGGTAGGCATGTGGTTTTGCCCACCACTTTCATCTCCTTGTTCCTGCCGTGTGGGAACGATGGAAAATAGTTTTATTTTATCGCCCGTAATAAATTTCCACAAAACAGCTCTTTACCGGTTTTTGTTTGCATCCATAGTTGTTTTATTTGCATTTGATTTGCAGGAAAATACAGCTCAGCAGACTTTGTTAAATCCAACAATTCTACTTTGGGTGAGTAGGTATTAAGAATCAAAAAAGCCTTGGGATTCATTAGCCCATGCGCTGTTTCTATCAAGCTGGACAAGTGATTTTCCAATATCCATTTTTCACCTTTAGCGCCCAATCCCCAAGCGGGTGGATCCATGATGATGCCATCGTATGTATTGCCCCGTTTCAATTCGCGCTGGGCAAATTTTAACGCGTCCTCAAGAACCCATTTGATGTCTGAGAGCGTGCTGCGTTCCATATTATTCTTAGCCCAGGTGAGCATTTGTTTGACCGAATCCACATGCACTACTTCCGCCCCCTTGTCAGAAGCAACCAACGAAGCTGCACCGGTGTACGCAAATATATTTAAAATTTTTTGACCTGCACAAACCTGTTCTTGAATAAAATGCCAGTTGGCCTGTTGTTCCGGGAAAAGTCCGACATGTTTGAATTTGGTTAACTTCAAGCCAAAGTTTAATTTGCCATAAGCAATAGTCCATTGCTCAGGAGAGTGCGCTTTGATGCTTCTCCAGCGGCCTTGCGTTGAGGATTGTTCTTCAAATTCCCAATTCGCCATTTCTTGCCATTGGGCGTAAGGCCATCCCGGTTTGAAATAAGCTTGAAGGTCTGGGCGAATGGTGATGACTTCTCCCCACCGTTCCAGTTTTTTACCATCGCCCGCATCAAGCAGCTCGTAATCAGGCCAGGGTAAGCCGTATTCGCGTGGCGTTATTTCGGCAGTTGTACTCATGCGGCCATGATTTTTACGTGATTTGAAGGAATTTTGGCATTGCCGCTATTCACATTTGATTCGTAGGTTGTGGGTGGTACGAACCCCAATCTACACTATTATTATCAGGGTTTTTTATCGGGAAGGTTTGTCACCAACAAGCCATTGATCTGTTCGAGATCAATCTGAGTCAGATCGCTGGTCGTTTGTTTTAGCTTGATGGTGTTAATCAGGTAATCGTAACGGGCACGGGACAAATCGCGTTTGGCGCGGAAGACATTACGCTGCTCACCGAGTACGTCAACCATGGTGCGTATGCCGACTTCAAATCCGGCTTCAGAGGCTTCCAGGGCGCTTGCCGCTGAGGTCACGGTTGCTTTGAGGGCTTCTATCTTGCCGATGGTCGTGACTATGCTGCGGTAGGTGTTGTTGACTTGGCGTTTTACCGAGCGTTTGACGGCGGTTAGGTTTTCTTTGGCGGCTTCATATTCAAAGCTAGCTTGTCGGGTCCTGGAATTGACTGCGCCACCTTCAAACAAAGGGACGTTCAACTGCACACCGATGCTTTGGTTATCGCCGCGTGGTCCGAAAGCAGAGCCATTTTCTGACACTCCATAAGAACCGACCAAGTCCAATTTGGGCAAATGGCCGCTGCGTTGTATGTCGATGGCTTTGTGCGCTACCTCCATCTGATTGAAGGCGGCAATAATGTTCAGGTTATTGGTTTCTGCGGTCTCGCCCCATTTTAACATATTGTCTGGCTCGGGTTTTTTTAGGGGCAAGGTTTCACCGAGGGAGCTTACCAGCACTTCACTGTCGCCGATAATTTCCCTTAGTGCTTCTTTTTGATTGTCCAGGTTGTTGGCGGCTTCTAGCTCATTGGCGGCAGTTTGGTCGAACGCTGCTTGCGCTTCGTATACATCGGTGATGGGAATAATGCCTACTTCAAAGCGTGCCTTAGCTTGCTCAAGCTGTTTTGCAATTGCCTGTTTTTCCGAAAGTGTGAATTGCAGATTATCCTGAGCGGACAGCACATTAAAATAAGCCTCGGTCGTCCTCACCATTAGCTTCTGTAACTCGGCCTGGTATGCGGCCTCAGCCTGGGCGATTTGATTGTCTGATTGGCTGAGTTGTATCCAGTGCTCCCAGTGGAACAGGGGTTGGGTTAGGTTGACGCTAAAATTATGGTTCCAGTACTCCTGGTTGGCAGGAAACAAATTGTTTAGACTTGCTATTCTATTATGTCGCCATTCTCTGCCTGAAGCGCCTGTGGCGGCTAAGGTGGGAAAAAACCGGGCGAGTCCTTGCGTCCTGCTTTCACCCGCAGCCGATTGCTTGGCTTCGGCTTGCTTGACAATGGGATCGTTTTGCAGGGCACGTTCGTAAATGTCCATTAAATTCTCCGCTCGTAGTAGGGAGGGAGCGCTTATCAGCAACACGGCAATTAGATTGTTTAATCTTCGTCTCATAGGATACTTGGTAGGTGTAGAATTAAGGCATCCCTGAATAAGTCCTTCGACAGGCTCAGGACGAACGGCAATGTGTCGATTTCGTTCGTGGTGAGTCCTTCGGCTACGCTCANNATTTAAAATTTTCTTTTTATCATACTTAACGATTTTCTTGAGTGGTTGTTGCCATAATTGCCAACGGTATTGGTAACAGCAAGACCTTAAAAATGGTTAATGAGCGCTGCCGTTGGGTGGAGACAATTGATTGAGTGGCGCAGCGATATACTGCTAACTATTGTTACGTCTCCCTGACTCACTAATCCCAAATTCGTTAAAACAGAGGTAATTGCAAAACTACAGAT
>PMDM01000095.1 GCA_003155565.1 Methylococcaceae bacterium
TAAGTCGTTGTGGTAAATTGTGACCTTGGTTTAATTGTTAGTATTATTCAAATTATGATAATTACGGTATCAGAAAAAGGTCAATTGGTAATTCCTGCCCAGCTTAGGCGGAGTTTAGGTATTACCGCAGGAACACGCCTTGATATTATTCCAGAGCCTGGTGGTTTTTAAGGTATTGGTTAACGACGTACGCAAAACTAAGCGTGCTATTGACTGTATTGGTATTGCGGGTTATCAAGGTGAACTTGTATCCATTGCGGCAATGGATGTTGCATTATTTGTGACCAAGTCATAGGCAGTTATAAAAACATGATTGCATTGGATACCAACGTGCTGGCAAGGTTAGTCACCAATGATGATAAGACGCAAGCGAAAGAAGCGGCCAATTTAATAGATAGTGGTGTGGCTTTATTTGTGCCCATCACTGTAATGCTGGAGTTAGAATGGGTGTTGCGTGGTGCTTATCATTTAGATACCGCCGCTGTTTTGCGAACATTTGAACATTTATTATCTATTAGGAACATCAGCTTTGAACGACAAGCAAATATTTAGCAAGCGCTGAAACATTATGCACAAGGGTTTGATTTTGTAGATGCTTTGCATCGCAGTGCTTCAGCCACTTGCGCTGGTTTAGCCAGCTTTGATAAGAAATTTGAGAAGCTTACTGTTAAGGTCAAATTAAAGCCTTCGGTTAGCGAGCCAAATACTTTTACTAAACTTTAAGTATTCGCATCAATCAGTAACAATACGTCACGTTAATCAATCTGCCTGTGTATACGCCCTATTGAGATGAATCCGGTTAAGGCTAAATAATGGATCGTCTTTCTGCCTATCGTCGATCAAATCTAAAAGACAACTGACGAGCCAACTAAGCGCAACGATAAAATATAACATGGCATGGCTAGGTTAATTTTTAAAGCAATCGAATCATACGATGAGAATACGCAATATATATTTTAGGATGGTAAAACGACTAGGTTTTTTAAAATTAAAACCAGTCGTTTTCTTGCACCTTCAAAAAACAGCCGGCACAAGCATCATCAATGTGGCGAGACAGTTTTATGGTAATGACAACGTCATCAGTCATGGCAATTATTATTTGGATGATAATGGCCTTCTTATAACTGCTGATAAATTTGCCCAACCAGAATATATGGAAAGCCGATTTGGCAATATCTCTTTTATTTCGGGTCATTTTGGCTATGATTTTGCCAAGCAATTTATGGTTAATCGCTATTCTTTTACGTTTTTACGTGACCCCATTGAGAGATTATTATCATTTTATTATTTTTGCAAAACCCGCAATCCTGAACAGTTCGTTACTTACGAGCTGGCTCAGTACTTACCATTGGATGAGTTTTTAAAATTAGGGTTTACCCACCCAGTTATTAAGGCTCATATATGGAATCACCAAGTTTCTCTACTTGCTGATGGATGGGGGGCTTCTAGCAATTTAACCCTGAAAGACGATGAATTGTTAGAACTGGCAATGCGGCATCTCAATGAATTTTCTTATGTTGGGTTTACCGAAACTTTTGAAAAAGATCAAAAAAACATACTAAAAGATATTGGAATAACAATACCCGTAGGTAATCACAAGTGTAATACTAATCCTGAACGACCATTATTTGAGGGATTACCACAATCTTCAAAAAACCTGTTGTTGGAATTGACCAAACTTGATCGGGTTCTCTATGAAAAGGCATGGTCAAAGTATTTCACTTAATATAAGGTGCAAAACGATCATGTTAGGGTTTATTCTTTACTACGATTAGGTTAAAAAAATCNNTAGTTACCATGTCGGAGAGCTGGGGAAAAGATATTTGGAGAGGAAGCTTTCTGTACACTTGGGTTTGAGCGGGAATATTCTTTATGTTGCAAGTAAATTATCCCAGTTTTATCTCAAGGACGATAATACGATGAATTCAAATAAGCCAATCTATGGCGCAAAGCCAACTTCACCACCATTGGAAGTATTTTTTCCCGATATGCAACAAATCGGAGGTAGAAACCCCATCGTTGTTGCAATATCGCAATTTAGAGGAATGTAGGCATTACGAATTGTTACCGTGCCATATTCCATAACCACCACTCTGACATAGAATAAAACATGTGTTTGTCGATATCCAAACACTTTGAACCAAGACAATGAAAAGAGAACATGCCTAGTATTTCTGTAATACTCACATCGATAAATCAAGCGAAATACATTTGCGAAGCAATAGATAGCACCCTCAATCAAACCTTCACTGATTTTGAGCTGATAATTCTGGATGACTGTTCCTCTGATAATTCTTGGGAGTTAATAAAACAATATACGGATTCTAGAATCAAGGCAATTCGTAGTGAAGGGCGGGGTGAAGTTGCATACTTGCTCAATAAAACCATAACCGAATTGGCTAGCGGTAAATACATCGCTATACATCATTCTGACCATGTATGGGAACTTGATAAGCTGGAAAAGCAAGTTGCATTTTTAAATTCCCATTCCGAAATTGGCGCGGTCTTCACCAATACGCTTGCCATTAACGAAGGATCATTGTTGCTGTGTAACGAGAAAAATTTTTATTCCAATATTTTCGATCAGTCAAACAGAACCAGGCATGAGTGGCTTCGGTTTTTTTTCTGCGGAGGTAATCCACTGAGTCACCCGAGCGTGTTAATTCGTAAAGCGTGTTATGAGGATTGTGGCCTCTATCGCTACGAAATGGTGCGGCTTCCTGATTTTGAAATGTGGGTACGACTGTGCATGAAATACGAGATCCACGTACTTCCTGAAAGCCTCGTTAAATTTCAAATGTTGGGTAAAGAAACTAATGCCAGTGGTCAGTATCCTGAAACCAGAATTCAAACTTTATACGAATTCTATAAGTTGTTACAAAATTTCCGGAAGTTTACAAATTTTGAAGATTTGGTAAATATTTTCCCTTTGGCTGCAAAGTACTATCGAAACGAGGAAACCGATCTTGATTTCGTATTGGCAATGGTCGCTTTAGAGGAACAGACTTTCACCTTCACGCAATTATTTGGTCAAGAGCTTCTATTTGAGATCATTTCCGACCCAAAACGTAGTGCAGCCATTAAACGTCTATATAATTTTGATTATAAGAGCTTTATTGCATTGACTGCGAAGTATGACGTGTTTTCGCGCGAAGAAGTTTCAACTCTTCAGCGTAATGTAGCCGAACGCGATGGGCAAATCTTCAGACTTAATAAAGCATTGATAGAACGCGGCGAGGAAATTGTAGACCTTAATAAGGCGCTTGCGAAGCAAAAAAAAGTATTAACTGGTATGATCCAAAGCAAATCCTGGAGGATAACTAAACCTTTTCGATTAATTTTAAGTACATTTGTTAGACATCCTCAGAATCAGAGCAGCGGACACAAATTGTCTCCCTCCTTTACAAGCGGTTCGATACAAAGCTCAAGCATGCCTGTGGTTTTAGCACAATATGCCCCAGAAAATAGCGAATATGTTCCTTTGTTTAAAGGAAAGCCGCTAAAAAACAAACTGGTCAAACTAATCTGTTTCTATCTGCCGCAACTTCATCCCA
>PMDM01000165.1 GCA_003155565.1 Methylococcaceae bacterium
ATGAGACTATCGACAAATTTCAAATCGAAGACTTGATGCAGCGAAGACCGGTAAAAGCGCCAGCGGGATGGGAAGATTTGCCGCCTCGTGGTGGGACTGAAGTTGAAGGCGCTATTGAAAAAAAGGATGATATTAAGCCTGAGAAAACCATTGGCGGCGCAGCTGAACAACAAAGCTAACGGCTGTTAAGGCCAACAAGAAGGAGAGATCGCAATCTCTCCTTTTTTATGTGCGTTTCCAGTAACTTGATACGTAGACTGAAATAATATGGCGAAAAAGTATTTTGGTACCGATGGCATCAGGGGCAAGGTTGGTGAGTATCCTATTACAGCCGATTTCCTATTAAAGCTGGGCTGGGCAGCCGGACAAGTTTTTGCCAATCAAGGCCACGATTTTGTCCTGGTTGGAAAAGATACCCGTATTTCTGGTTATATGTTTGAATCCGCCCTTGAAGCGGGCTTGACCGCATCTGGGGTTGATACGCATTTGCTGGGCCCTATGCCGACGCCAGGGGTTGCTTACCTTACTCGCACTTTAAGGGCGCAAGCAGGTATCGTTATCAGTGCTTCTCACAATCCTTATTATGATAATGGTGTTAAATTTTTCTCAGTTCACGGTACCAAGCTGCCTGATGAAATCGAGCAAGAAATCGAGCGCTATATCGACTCGCCCATGACCACCGTGGAGTCTTCAGGCTTGGGCAAAGCTAAGCGGATAGATGATGCAGCCGGGCGATATATCGAATTTTGCAAGGCCAGCGTCCCAACCCGGCTTGATTTTGACGGCTTGCGGATAGTTGTCGATTGCGCCCACGGTGCAACGTATCACATTGCGCCGCACGTATTCAGTGAGATTGGCGCAGAAGTCGTTTCCATTGGGGTAGAACCCAATGGGCTCAATATCAACGATGAATGTGGCGCAACTAAACCGCAAAAACTGGCTGAGACGGTACTGGCGTACCGCGCAGACCTGGGCATTGCTTTGGACGGTGATGGCGACCGTTTGATTATGGTCGATCATAAAGGTGAAATCGTCGATGGTGATGAGATTATCTATATCATCGCCAAGTCCAAGTTGGAGGCCAATGAGCTTACCGGCCCTGTCATTGGGACGTTAATGACCAATCTGGGGATGGAGCTTGCCTTAAAGCAGATGGGCATTAACCTGCTTAGGGCTAAAGTCGGTGATCGTTATGTCATGGAATTGCTGGTTGAGAATAAGGGCATATTAGGCGGAGAAAATTCAGGCCATATTATCTGCCTGGATAAAACAACGACAGGCGACGGTATTATCGCCGCCTTGCAAGTTATGGCCGAAATGCAACACACTGGAAAGAATCTGCATGAACTTAAGTCTGGTATGACCAAATATCCCCAGGTTTTGCTGAATATCAAGACGCAGTCAAAACCAAACCTTGATAGTGATGAAGCTATTCAAAAGGCAGTAAAAGACATTGAAAAAAAGCTGGGCAATACGGGGCGCGTATTGTTAAGGGCATCTGGGACAGAGCCGTTGATTCGGGTTATGGTGGAAGGCGAAAACGAAGACAAAGTGACCGCTTATGCAAATCAATTGGCAGATCAAGTGGCTAAAGCATATGGGTGCTTGAATTAGAGGCTATTAAACTATATCATAAACGGTTTGATTATTTCGGAGGATAATGATGCGTCGGTCGCTGGTTGTAGGAAATTGGAAAATGAACGGTACGCGCAGCAGTGCGGAGTCGTTGGCGAAGGGCATCATAGCCGGTCTGGGTTCAGATATTGCGGATATTGCTATTTGTGTCCCTTATGTTTTTCTGTCTGACGTTGGTCAAATTGTCAAAAACACCCGTTTGGCATTAGGCGCACAGAACGTCGCGGATAAGCCATCAGGCGCTTATACGGGTGAAGTTTCTGCCACCATGCTCAAAGAATTTGCTTGTAAATACGCCCTGGTTGGACATTCTGAAAGGCGTACTTATTATGGCGATACCGACCAGTCCGTAGCCGCCCGTTTCTGCCAAGCGCAAGAGCAGGGAGTCATTCCGGTTTTATGTATCGGCGAAACCCTAGAACAACGCCAGCAGGAACAAACTTTCGAAGTCATTACCGCTCAGCTTGATGCGGTAGTTGAATTGGCTGGTATTGCTGCATTTAGTAATGCCGTGATTGCCTATGAGCCGGTCTGGGCTATCGGTACGGGACTCACCGCCACCGACGAGCAAGCGCAAGAAGCGCACCATTTTATCAGACAGTACCTTTCCGCCAAAGACCAGACAGTGGCTGAAAGCATACAAATTTTATACGGTGGCAGCGCCAAACCAGATAATGCCTTAGGTTTGTTTGCCATGCCGGATATTGATGGCGGGTTAATTGGCGGGGCTTCTCTGGATGCAGAGTCCTTTTTGAAGATTTATCATTCTGTTTAAAGTAGTACAACAATATATGTATCAGGTAATTATCGTAGTTCACATACTGCTGGGCTTAAGCATCATCGGTTTGATATTAATGCAACAGGGCAAAGGCGCTGATGCGGGCGCAACCTTTGGCGGCGGCGGTTCAGGTTCCGTATTTGGTGCCCAAGGCGCAGCATCATTTTTATCCCGTACGACCGCAATTTTGGCGGCCTTGTTCTTTAGCACCAGTTTGGGGCTTGCTTGGATAAACGGGAATAAAACCGGCGCAGCCATTGATTTTATGGGCACTCCTGCGGTCGAAAAAGAAGTCCCAGACTTGGGTCTGCCAAATGTTGATGGTGCAAACACCAAAGAAAGTCTGCCGACTCCATTACAGGGAAGCAAAGAAGGTGCAGCAGTGCCGCCAGTTAGTACCGCTCCTCCTGCCGTGCCTAGCCCTGCTTTGGAACAAGCTGACGTACCCAAGGCTGAGGATGTTAAGGTTGTTGAAGAGCAGGAGTCAGAGCTAAAATCGGATAAACCGGATAAAGCACCAGCAAAAAAGAAATAAGTGATTAATTGATAAAGCCGATGTGGTGAAATTGGTAGACACGCCATCTTGAGGGGGTGGTGACGCAAGTCGTGCCGGTTCAAATCCGGCCATCGGTACCAAATAAGGATTTTACGAAGTCCAAAGAAAACCATAAACCCGCATGTCG
>PMDM01000485.1 GCA_003155565.1 Methylococcaceae bacterium
AGCCCCTCCCAAGATGAGATCTCACCGGGACGCAAGTCCCCTGAAGGGCCGTCGGAGACCACGACGTTGATAGGCGGGGTGTGGAAGCGCAGCGATGCGTGCAGCTAACCCGTACTAATTGCCCGTGAGGCTTGACCATATAACGCCCAATCGGCTTGGTGCGTGAAGAAAGTTGGATGGCTAATAACGCTAAAGCGAGAGGACACGAAGGTACAGATTTCCATAGGGGCAGGGCAAGGCACAAGGGTAAAATACCCCCTGGGGCCAAGCTGAGCCCGCCCAATGACAGTGAGTCCAGGAACGGGCCACTATACCAGTTTGCTTGGTGACCATAGCGAGCGTGAACCACCCGATCCCATCCCGAACTCGGAAGTGAAACCGCTTAGCGCCGATGATAGTGCGGCAGTTTGCCGTGCGAAAGTAGGGAATCGCCAAGCGCCCAACCCAAGCCCAAGCCTAGACCCCTTGGGTTTTTTTATGCCCGGGCACCGGGCAATTATCGTATGCGCCCGGCATGGGCGCATCGGGCCGGTGTAATGAGCGATAACAGGTAGCCGAAAATATTCAGTATCAAAACGGAATATCGTCATCATAAGGTGCGTCAAAGTTGTCGTGACTGCCGCTTTGCGGTGTCGATGGCTGCTTTTCTGATGCTTGATAAGCTTGCTGGGGTTGGCTGGCTTCGTTCCTTTTTCCAAGTAAATCAATAATATTGGCATTAAGCTCAAGGCTGGTTTTCATACTGCCGTCATTGGCCTTGTATTCGTTTTGAGTCAGTTCGCCGGAAACAAACACCTGCTGGCCTTTTTTTAGATAATTTTGCAATCCACCTTCGGCGCGTTTACCAAACAGTGCCACGCGTACCCATAAAGTCTGCTGCTTATCGCCAAAGCCGATATTGTTGGCGACAGTCACGCTTAATACCGCCAATCCCGACGGGGTGTATCTGACTTCCGCATCGCGCCCGACTGTTCCGGTAAAACTGAATACATTGCTCATTGGTTTCTCGATAGTTGTTTTAGTGGTGCTGATTTTATCATTGGCCTCATCTATACTGAGTAAAATTTAATATTCGCAATGTGTCCGTTTCACCAATTGAATAACCTTGTTTCAAGGTATATAGTTAGCGAACCCTATAAAAACGACGAGGAAACATCCCATGCTCAATATCATTCTTATTTTAATTGCACTTGCTGTTATCGTATTTCTTGTAATCGCAGCCAGACAGCCAGACAATTTCCGCATTACCCGAACAGGCAGCATATCCGCCCCCGCCTCAGCCATATTTCCGCACGTCAATGATTTGCATCTATGGGATGCGTGGTCACCGTGGGCTAAACTCGATCCACTAGCAAAAAACTCCTTTAATGGCCCATCGGAAGGAGTAGGAGCCAACATGAGCTGGGCTGGTAACAATAAGGTCGGCGTAGGCAGCATGACCATCACCGAAAGCCGTCCTAACGATTTCATCCAGTTCAGACTGGAATTCCTGAAACCGATGAAAGCCACTAACACGGCAGAGTTTACTTTCACGCCCGAAGGTGATCAAACCGCTGTAAACTGGACTATGACTGGAATCAACAACTTCATGGGTAAGGTCATGGGGCTAATCATGAATTGCGACAAAATGGTCGGCGGCCAGTTTGAACAAGGTTTGGGGGCATTGAAGGCGATGGTGGAAGCAAGTAGATAAAAATAGGTTGTGAATTTTCGCAAAACATCAACATGTAACCTTGATGTAACACATTGAAATAAAATATAAATGAAGCCTGCCCCCTCGATTTTGTTACACTTCTTCGAGGCTGCTTACTTAGGCGCTGGTATCGAGGTTTCTTGTTCTAAGCTTTCTGAAAATTAACCAGAAAATGAGGGTTATGAATTCCGCTAAACGGAGTAGTCAACTAGCGCCTCCTGATACAAGATATAGGGGTGGAAGATTTACGAGATCAAGCAAAGGTGGCCGATCCTGGAAACAGGCAGTGACTACCCCCAAATTTATCGGGAGTTCGTAGAGTGATTCCCTGGCGATGAGTCCTGTATTTTCCACATTCACCACATTCATGTGGCTTGGCAACGCGGGAACAGCGTAGCGGTGTGCCGAGAAGGTGTAAGAGGGGGAATTTAAAAGTTTTGCTTTATATAATCTCTTCACCCCGTCCCTCTCTCGCAAGGAGAAGGAGATTTTTGCATTTTTATAACCATATGAGTATAAACCGCTTAAAACAGACCGTGTGGCTTTGTGGCTTGCTATTGTTGCCGCAGTTAGCCCTAAGCGATAAGCTCAATGACCAGCGACAGGCTTTCTTACAAGCCGAGAAATACCTGGCTGAAAAAAACGAAGCGGGGTTTTTGGTGGTCAGCGCCAGTTTGGTTGATTATCCGCTCTATCCCTATTTACGTTATCAATGGGTAAAAGACCACACAGACCAAACCGATCAGGTGCTGGCTTTTTTATCGACTTATAAAGATACCCGTTATGCAGCGTTACTGCGCTCCAAGTGGCTGGATTACCTTGCCGAACACGAACGCTGGTATGATTTTATCCGGTATTATGAAGTGAGTGAAAGCAGTGCTGATGATTGCCAGTTTCACTGGGCGGAATATCAAACAGGCAAGCAGCAACAGGCTTTGTCAGAAGCAAAACCACTGTGGATTTCTGGTGATTCCTCAGACAATCTGTGCCAACCGCTTTTTTCTGCATTACAAAATTCAGCTTTGCTAACGCCCGAATTAGTTTGGCAGCGATTTGAGTCGGCACTACAGAAAAATAATCTCGCCGTAGCACAATCGACAGCGCTTTTATTGAAGGAAACTGATCGAAAAAATGCTGACAATTGGCTACAGCTTCATCAAAAACCGGAATTGATAGTTGAAAGCCGCTTTTGGCAGGGGAAAAATGAAAAAACAGGCCGTCTTTTTGCCCATGCTGTCGCTAGATTAGCAAATTCCGATCTGGATAGGGCGCTTACGGTTTGGGATGCAAAAAAATCCAGTTTTGTCATTGATGCCCAAACTGCCCAAGGTATAGAGCGCAAGCTAGGCTTGGTGCTGCTAGCTAAAAAAGACAACCGTTCATACAACCACTTGAACAAGGTGTTTCTCCCTGATGAAGATGACAGAACAGCAAAAGTACGGGCGGCTCTGCTTGAGCAAAATTGGCAGCATGTCAACAGTGCGTTGTCGGGATTGACCTTCGCCGAACGGCAAGAACCCAAGTGGCAATATTGGCTGGCTCGCACGTTGCAGGAAACCGGCAACAAGCAACAAGCGTCAGCAATTTACACCACACTGGCTAAAGACCGGAGTTTTTACGGTTTTTTGGCAGCCGATACCGCCAATACACCTTATCAAATTACCGACCAACCCGTAAAGCTAGGTAAGGATGCCCTTGAGCTACTCTCGGAAGAGCCTGATTTTAAGGCGTGCCAAGAGTTTAAATGGTTAAGCAAGGACTTGGAAGCGCGTCGGCAATGGCAGTTTGCGATAAAAAAACTACCCAAGGAAAAGCTGCTGACGGCAGCTAAATTAGCCCAGCAATGGCAGTGGGATCAAATCGCCATCACGACCTTGGTGAAAGCCGATTATTGGGATGATATGGCGTTGCGGTTTCCCATCACCTATATTGATGAAGTCAAAAGTAGCGCTGATAAGCATAACATTGATCCAGCCTTGCTATTCGGCTTGATGCGCCAGGAAAGTATGCTGGATAAAAATGCGGTATCGTCTGCGGGTGCCAAAGGCCTTATGCAGCTAATGCCCAAAACGGCTATGACAATAGCCCAGACATTGCATGAGCCGTGGCGATCAGATTCTGATTTGTTTAATCCCGAATTCAATATTAATTACGGGGGTTATTACTTCAAGGATTTGCTAAATCGCTTCGGTGGCCATGTTGCCATAGCAGGTGCGGCTTATAATGCCGGGCCTAACCGGGCAAAAAAATGGCTACCCATCACGTATTCAGTACCAGCGGATATTTGGATAGAAACTATACCCTTTAAGGAAACCCGAAAATACGTGTCTACCGTACTTTCGTACGCGATCATTTATCAGCATCGGCTAAAAAAAGGCAATCTTAAACTAAAGGATTTATTGCGGGATATACAACCTGGATAAAAATTGAGCTGATTTTTTCTGGTGTCTGTAAGATAATAATACGCTTTTATAAAAATTATAAATCACAAGGTACAAAACATCATTATGGCAAAGCAGCATAGTTTTACGCGTGAAGAATTGTTGATGTCCGGCAGGGGAGAGCTATACGGGCCAACAAACGCGCAATTACCGTTACCTAATATGCTCATGATGGACNNATATTAATCCCGATTTATGGTTTTTCGACTGTCATTTTCAGGGCGATCCCGTCATGCCCGGCTGTTTGGGTTTGGATGCCATGTGGCAACTGGTGGGATTCTTCCTGTGCTGGATGGGCGGGCCGGGTAAAGGTCGGGCGTTAGGCGTGGGTGAAGTCAAATTTACTGGACAAGTGCTGCCAACCGCCAAAAAAGTGATTTACCGGGTCAACTTAAAAAGATTAATCATGCGCAAATTATATATGGGCATTGCTGATGCTACGATGGAAGTGGATGGCAAGGTTATCTACGTAGCCACCGATTTACGGGTCGGTTTATTCACTTCTACGGCAGATTTTTAGGAGGCAACGATGAAAAGGGTTGTGGTAACCGGTTTAGGCATAGTTTCTAGCATAGGCAACAACAGGGCAGAAGTTGTCGATTCCTTAAGGCAAGGCCGCTCCGGTATCGTATTTGCCGATGTCTATCAGGAAATGGGTTTCCGCAGCCATATACATGGTGCTGTTACGATAGATTTTGATGAATTCATTGACCGCAAGGTTAAACGCTTCATGGGCGACGGTGCGGCATTCAACTATATCGCCATGCAGCAAGCCATAGCTGATTCTGGGCTTGATGATTCTGATATTTCCAACTACCGTACTGGTTTGGTCATGGGTTCGGGCGGGCCGTCCACCTCCAATATCGTCGAGGCGGCTGATATTATGAGGGACAAAGGCATCAAAAAAGTGGGTCCTTATATGGTACCCAGAAGTATGTCCAGCACCAATACCGCGTGTTTGGCTACGCCGTTCAAAATTAAAGGCGTTAATTACACAATCAGTTCTGCTTGCGCTACCAGTGCACATTGTATCGGTCATGCCATGGAACTAATCCAGATGGGTAAGCAGGATGTCGTGTTTGCTGGTGGTGGCGAGGAAGTTCACTGGACTATGTCTGTGTTGTTTGATGCGATGGGCGCATTGTCGTCGAAATATAACGATACGCCGACAACAGCTTCCAGGCCCTATGACAGTACCCGTGACGGCTTTGTTATATCAGGCGGCGGTGGCGTGTTGGTGATCGAAGAGTTGGAACATGCCAAAGCCCGTGGTGCCAAGATTTATGCTGAATTGACCGGCTACGGCGCGACTTCCGACGGTTACGACATGGTGCAACCCTCCGGTGAAGGCGCAGTTCGCTGTATGCAGCAAGCAATGGCAACCGTGCATGACAAAATAGACTACATCAACGCCCACGGTACCAGCACCCCAGTGGGCGACACCAAAGAACTCGAAGCTCTCCGTGCTGTATTTGGGGAAGGTAATGTCCCTATGGTAAGTTCCACCAAATCATTGACCGGACACGCCTTGGGTGCAGCCGGAGTCAACGAGGCGATATATTCGCTGTTGATGATGGAAGAAAATTTCCTCAGCGCCTCTGCCAATATCACTGAGCTGGATTCCGAAGCAGTGGGAATACCCATTGTTCGTGAACGCAAAGATAACGTCGTCTTGAATACCATCATGTCCAATAGTTTCGGTTTTGGCGGGACTAACGCGACTTTGATTTTTCAGCGTTATAACGGTTGAAAGGATTTGTAGGTTGGGTTTGCCCAAAGGGCATAAAAGACGCGCATGGCTACATTGATAAAGAAACCATTGACCGTTGGGCGCGTCGTAACCCAACATTTGCCGTCACCGATCTCTTTCGTTGCTTTGAAGGTGGAACTACATGAATGCTATCGAAATTACCGGAATGAGCAAAACTGAAAAGCTCCAAACAATGGAAGCCATCTGGGATTCGCTTGTCCATGAAGACCCGGAAATCGAATCACCTGAATGGCACCAATCTATTCTCACCGCCAGAAAACAGAAAATTCAAGAAGGCACAGCCGAATACCTAAGCATTGAAGAACTAAGGTCAAAATAGGGCAGATGAATACTAAACGTATTCAAATACTCACCGATGCCAAAAATGACCTTGAGGAAGCACGTAAGTTTTACGAGAAACAGGGCAAAAATGTTGGGGATTATTTCTGGGATAGCCTGTTGTCTGACATTGAGTCGTTAGTCATTTTTGCAGGTATCCACAGGAAAGAATATGGTTTTCATCGGATGCTATCAAAGCGTTTCCCGTACGCAATTTATTATGATGTTAATGGTGATGTCGCTTCCGTTATTGCTGCCTATACGAAGAAACCCATTGTGGATAAAATCGAAAACAACGGCTTGAAGAAAATACAGGCCATTTGTGCCGTGATGCGAAAATTGTTGTACGCCATCCATGGCATGTTGAAAACCAACAATGAATTTGACGGTTCACGCTTTTATGCGCTACCCGTTCAAGCATTTTCCTAGTTGTTCTTGGGATTTATGCAAAATAGGAGTTGTGTTTTAAGAGAGTATCTACCATTTACTCAATCTCATTAAATCCGTCATGACCGACCTAACCCAAAAATCCCGAACTTAATTCAATAAGCTGCAAAAGCGTTTGCGCCACTATGTCGGCGATGCGATTGCCGAATACAACATGATGGAGTAACGTATCCATCACGCGGAGAACCCCAGAAGTGAAATTTACTCAGTATTTTGAGGTAATGAGGCTACGCCCAGACAGGGCACTCATTGAAATAGAGTGGATTCGACGAGCCATTGAGCATCCAATTAAAGAGATTGTCCAACAAGATGGTAGAATTCCCCGTTGGGCAAAGATTGAAGAAGCAAATGGCAAGTATTTACGAGTCGTTTTGCTTTCTGATGGGGAAACTGTACACAATGCATTTTTTGACAGGTCATTTATGCTATGAAAATAAAATACTTCCAAGATACGGATACGCTGTATATCGAATTTCGTAATGTTGATGTTGCCGAAACAAAGGATTGGGATGAAGATACTTTAATTGACATCGATGCCAATGGTAATGTTTGCGGGATCACGATAGAACATGCAAAAGAACGGGCTGATATNNGATATTCCAGCATTTTCTTATGAACAAATAGCAGCTTAGGCACGGGTGGATTGAACCTAAACGGCATTCACGGCCTTAAAGCTTACAAGAAAATGTTCACTCCATTGACCCAATCATGACCGACCCAACCCAAAAATCCCGCACTCAATTCAACAAGCTACAGAAACGCTTACGCCATTACGTCGGCGATGCGATTGCCGACTATAA
>PMDM01000171.1:0-183 GCA_003155565.1 Methylococcaceae bacterium
ATTACTTGATATGGAAATTCTCTACAACGACCCAGTCCGAAATAGGCAATATTGATTACCGTGATGCCCGTATCCATTATGTGGCCTACGGGCAAGGTGAACCTGTGCTGCTTTTGCATGGGGGGCTGAGTAACAAACTCAGTTGGTTTTCTCAAATCCCCTGGCTGGTGGCTTCCGGGCGAC
>PMDM01000171.1:263-1632 GCA_003155565.1 Methylococcaceae bacterium
CAACGGGTAGGGCGAATCGTTGCTATCAGCGCTAATTTTAATCCTGCCGGGTTGATTCCTGAAGCGAATCGAGTTCAGGATAAGACGCTTAATCTGTCACCCAAAAAATTTACCGATTGGCTGCGTAGCTGGTGGTCAGGGGCGGGTGCAAGACATGCCGTCCTGGAAGCCGAGATTAAAGAATTGTGGCGGACAGCACCGCAGCTTGCCCATTCCGATTTAAAGGCCATTACAGTGTCTACGCTGGTAATTGCGGGTGAAAACGACATTATCGCCTTATCACACTCTCGTGAATTGGCGCAGACGCTGGCGAACGGCAGGCTGGAAATAGTACCGGGTGCAGGCCACGCAGCCCCGATTACCCATGCCCGACAGATCAACCAACTCATTGCTTCATTCCTAGGCATAGGGCTACCGAAGTAATACGGCCTAATTGTTATCAAGGTAAGTCATCTCATGAAAATAAAGAAACCCCTGCTGATTTGCCTTTTGTTAAGCGTAACGGTGATTGGTATCTGGCTGGTAAGCCGTATGAACCCACCCATCTTCCAGGAAACGATTGACACTGAAGACCTAAACGATATAACGGTTGCTGAACCGATGTGGGGTTCTAAGGGCTTGACACTGGTTTTTGTCGATACCCAAAAATATCCGGCCAGTAAACTAGCACAGCTCTTGGCAGCAACCGGGGTTACCGCAGTCGTTGTCGATATCGGGCAGGTTTTCGGTGAATTCGATTCTGATGCAGATGAATGTCTGGATCATAACTTCATTGCTACCACTGTCAACGCTTTGACAAAACAATTGACGATGCCATCAGGAAAACGGTTGATTATTGCCGGCATAGACGACGGTGCGCTGATACCATTTATCAATGCCCAATCCACTTCGGGAAATGCAGCGACTAACCTTTCTATCGGGTTTTCAGTCGATTTGCCTACCGATTTGGTTTTATGTCCACCATTATCCATCCAAAATGAGAACCAAAACCATAGTCTAGTTTCGTCCGCTGACCTTAAAAGCAACTGGCGTTCGGTCTGGACAGACCAACCCGAAGACGAGACGGCCATCTTCATTAAGACATTGGGGAAGGTCGATACCCGGATTGCGCCTTACGATACACCTCTTGATACGTTATTGGTTGAGGAACTGAAAACAAGCCTTGGGCAAACTGTCCTGTCCTCACCACCCATGCCAGTCGTTGAAGTCCCGGTTGCCAAACCCGGAGCTAATTTGACGCTTTTTTACTCCGGCGATGGCGGCTGGCGTGACCTTGACAGAACCGTTGCCGGGGAAATGGCAGCCATGAATTATCCCGTAGTCGGTGTCGATGTGTTGCGTTATTTCTGGGAACACAAGACACCGGAGC
>PMDM01000171.1:1697-22329 GCA_003155565.1 Methylococcaceae bacterium
AAATACCTAAGCCTAAAATTTTATGTATCTATGGCGTAGAAGAAAAAGCCGATACAGCCTGTACGGGCTTGCTCAATAGCGAAGCTAAAATTTTGGAACTGCCAGGAGGACACCATTTCGATCAGGATTACCCAAAGCTGACGCGGCAAATTTTGGATGTATATCGTCAGCACGGCCTTAATTAAGGAAACTCTGACTAAGTTTTTCGACAAGCTTCCTTCGACAAGCTCAGGACGAACGGTAATGGGTTGATTCCGTTTGTGGTTAGCCTACACCATAGGCACTTCCTTCAGCCGTCAAACCATGACCGGAATCAACTTGTTCAGAGATTGCTGAACGTGAAACTTTCTATAACACCTTAATATCCAGCCCATGACCCACGAAACACTCAGCCGACTGACCCAAAAAATCACGCACTTGTTGCCAGTGGTACTATTTGCCTGTGCGCTTTACATTGTCCATAACGAACTCAAGGTTCACGACTTGAGCGACATCCTGTCATCATTGCAAACAATGCCGATACGAATTGTGTTCGCCGCGTTTGTTCTAATGGTTATCAATTATCTGGTTCTGGCGGGTTATGATTGGCTGGCCTTACGTTTCACCGGACATACGCAAATACCGCTACTGAAAATGATCGCGGCTGCCTTATTAAGTTATGCGATCAGCAATAACACCGGCCATGCCTGGGCCGCTGGNNTCACCTATCTGTTAGGTGCACTGAGCTTGGGCTTGGTAGGTAGCTTGTTATTGCCGCACTATTTATCAAGCACCGTACAGGAACCGCAAGCCATCCATTGGGTCAGCTTGATTTGTGCCGCTGCCTTGCTGGCCTATTGGGGAGCGGTATGCTTATGGCGTAAGCCGCTGCTGATTAAAGGCTTCGAGTTATTTTTGCCATCACCGGGCATGGCCTTCTGGCAAACGCTAGTATCCAGCATCGACGTTGTGCTGTCATCTCTGGTGCTGTGGGTCCTGTTACTCGGTAAGGTGGATATTGGTTTTGGTGCTTTCCTAGTGGTTTTTGTGGTGGCACAAGTCGTGGGTGTCATTAGCCAGGTACCCGGCGGTATCGGCGTGTTTGAAAGTGCTTTTCTGTGGTTGATGTCGGATATCGAAGTGACGGAACAGCATTTGATTTTGATTGGCGCTTTGCTGTTGTACCGGGTCATTTACTATTTCGTGCCGTTAATGTTGGCTGGTGCCAGCCTGATGTGCTACGAAATTTATAGCCGCCGGGAGTTGTTAATCGCCAGCAGCAGTGCGGTACGCCCCGTTCTTTCGGCCATCGTGCCACAACTATACTCAATCATACTGCTCTTCTCAGGAGCCATGCTGTTAGTTTCTGGCGCAACGCCCGCTAATCCAGAGGCTATGAGTTGGCTGCAACATTGGACAGCTTTGCCCATTGTCGAGTTTTCTCATCTCCTAGGAAGCCTTATCGGCCTGGCCTTATTGTTTTTGGCAAGGGGCTTGCGCTTAAAAATTGATGCAGCCTGGTACGGCAGCGTACTGCTCTTGGCGTTAGGTATCGCCGTTTCCCTGCTTAAGGGCTTCGATTGGCAAGAAGCGCTAGTGTTGTCAATCATGTTGCTATTATTGTTGCCGACCAAAGCCTGTTTTCAGCGTTCTTCATCCTTGTTGCGCATGCCTTTCTCCCGGCAGTGGATAGCCATGATTGTTATCGTACTGATGGCTTCTACCTGGCTGGGCTTTTTTGCCTACCGGGACTTGGAATATTCCCATGAATTGTGGTGGCAGTTTTCTTTTGAAGGTGATGCACCCCGATTCCTGCGTGCCTTGCTGTTAACCTCCGTGTTGACTGTTGCCTTTGTCTTATTTCGGCTATTCAGTGTTGCTGCACCAAAATTGCTGGTAAAACCATCGGTCCAGGAACTCGACGAAGCTACGGAGATTATTATCAATTTAGATGATACAAATGGCTATCTAGCGTTATTGGGCGACAAGTATTTAAGCTGGAGCGACGACCGAAGCGCTTTTATTATGTTCAATGTAGCTTCAAAATTTTGGATAGCTATGGGCGATCCGGTAGGCAATCAAAATGCTTTCGATAACCTTATTTGGTCTTTCCGTGAACAAGCCGACAAAAACGGCGCCAAAGCGGTTTTTTATCAAGCCAGCGAAGCGTTTTTACCCTACTATCTCGATTTAGGACTGACATTTTATAAACTTGGGGAAGAAGCCAAGGTCAACTTATCGGCCTTTACCCTGCAAGGGAAAAAGCGTGATTCCCAGCGCGGTGCCCGTAACCGGTTTAGCAAACTGGGTTTCAGTTTTGGCATCTTAACGGGCAACCAAGTCGAACAATCGCTACCAGAGCTACGTCAAATTTCAGATAGCTGGTTAATGGGCAAAAACACCCATGAAAAAGGTTTTTCACTCGGCTTTTTTGACGAAACCTATCTGCGGCGAACTGACATTGCTGTTGTACGCAACCAAGAAGGCAAAATTGTGGCATTTGCCAATCTCTGGCAAACAGTCAATAAGCAAGAATTGTCCATTGATTTGATGCGTTACGACCCTGATATCCCAGGGGGAGTCATGGAATTTTTGTTCGTCGAACTGATGCTTTGGGGACAACAACAGAATTACCAATGGTTTTCACTGGGAATGGCGCCACTATCAGGATTGGAGCGCCGCCCCCTTGCGCCGCTTTGGCATAAAATCGGCACAATCATTTTTGATCGGGGCGATGAGTTTTATAATTTCGAAGGCTTATACCACTATAAAGCGAAATTCGATCCCGTTTGGGAGCCTCGATATCTGGCTGCCCCTACCGGGTTTTCCGTGCCTTTTATACTGATGACAATTACCCGTTTGATTTCCGGAAGCTGGAAAGGGATATTTGCACGATAGGGATTTGTTTAATCCAGACTGCATAAAAACAGCCGTTAGACCAGCAGATGGTTATACCAATCCCAAAAAGTTGTNNTGGCCTTCTCCCTTTGGAGAAGGTAACAATGAAAACTTATTGGGATCGGTATTATTCAAGACCTCAACCGGCATTGGTTATAAAGAAGACGACCTCACGCTATGGCTCGGTTGTCTCATCCTGAATACTGACATTACAGCTATCAATACGCTGGAACTCCCGCAACTAATTTATATTCATTGTTCCTTTGAACATATTATTGGTTTATATCAACCGAATTATTTGGTTTATATAAACCTATTCCTTTTATGGCACTTCTAATATCCTTCTGCAATATCATCATTTCTTATTGATTTAATTAAAGTTGTTTTCCATATTCATGTTGTGGCATGGGAAGTGCTTATTACTTAATAGAACCAGTGAAATTCAATATTGATTGGCGCAGGATGGTCGAAAATAACTTACAGATAACACGAGGAAAAAATAATGAACAAATACCAATATCAAAAAAAAATGGCAATCTACGTTCTATTGGCTTCAGGAGCTACTTTTCTTGCCAGTAACAGTTTTGCCAAAACCGAAACACCAAAAACGCATCCTGCAACCACGATTGACCGGGTAGCGGCTTCGGTAAAACATAAAGTTCTTACTGAAAAAGCCCAGTCAATTGAAGGTGAAGCGGCAGAAATAGCAGCAGAAACTCAAAAAGCAATCGTGGCTTTGGACAATAAGGATACGAAGGGTGCTACAACAATTTTACAGGGCGTTTCAACCAAGTTAGATAATCTGATAGCTAAAAATCCTGGTTTGGCCTTAGTACCAGCCACGGTTGAAACCGATGTGTCCGATTTTGCTGGCACAAACAAAGAGGTCGCCTACGCTATCGACGAAGCTGAGGATCTACTCAAACACGGCAAGCTGCAAAATGCCAGAGGAGTTGTCTCGGATATGGCCAGTGAAATCCGGGTTATCACCACCAGCATCCCTTTAGGTACCTATCCTGCTGCCATCAAGCAAATCATTCCACTCATTGGTTCAGGGAAAATCGACCAAGCCGCAGTTGATTTAAACAATGCGCTGGATACCTTAGTGGTCACCATCGAAATTATGCCGCTGCCCGTCCTCCGCGCCGAGGAATTATTGATCGTTGCTGCCGAGTTAGAACATAGGGCTGATTTATCCAAGGAAAAAAGCAGGGAAGATATTCAACAATTCACCGATGCAGCCAAAGATCAATTAGAACTGGCACAACTGCTGGGTTATGGCAATAAGGACGACTATAAACCGCTGTATAAGGAAATCGATGCCATCCACAAGACGCTTTTTTCTGAAAAATCATCTACCGCATGGCAAAAAGTCAAAGATGAATTTTCAGCATTTAAGGATAGGTTAAAAGCCCTTACGGACGCTGCAGAAAGAATCGGTCATCCCGTTAAATAAGAGGTAAAGGCAAGAGCGATAGGCATGGCATCACCCACGCTCTGTTCCCGCCATTTGGAAGAAACACGTTCCAATAGCTACCTCACTGAAATAACTAACTTTAATATTGAGGTTACCGTAATGAACAAGCAACTGATTATTACCTTATTAATTCTGGGCTTTCCACTGACAACTTATGCACTTCAGCCGCAGCAAGAAGATTCTGGTTTACACGCTACGAACATTAGAATCGAGCGTGATCAGATAGAAAAAGAACTTGGACTGAACGAAGTAGCAAAAGCCAAAGTCGAAGCCATCATCAATGAAGAAACAATGAAGATCAAGGCATTAAGAAAAAATAACCCATCTGTAAGGCATTCTTACACCAAGACACATGGGTAGGTTTGATGAGCTGCATCAACAACGCCGTCACAGTATTTTCAATGCCTAACTTATTGATTCGGCCGTATAAAGATTTAACTTCCGTTCGCCTTGAGCCTGTCGAAANNACTCAGCACGAACGGTTCAAACATCGACAGGCCGAATCAATAGTTAAACAAAACCAGGAGAAACAGTATGTCCAAAAATCTCAATTCCGCTGTTGGTATATTTAGCGACTCCGAAGATACCGAAAGTGCGGTCGAGGAACTAAAGAAGTCCGGCTATGATATGAAAAAATGTTCGATAGTCGGCGGCCTGCTGGTAGGTTGGATCGTTAGCTCACTTGCCATGAACGGCCCTCTTTCCAACTTTGGTATTCCCAAAGGCAGTATCCATCAATACGAAAATGCGCTCAGGGCGGATAAATACCTACTTATCGTCCAAGGAACCCTGCCAGAGGTCGAAAAAGCAACAAACATTTTGACGGATAACAAAGCCGAATATGCAGATTATCACAAAATAGAGATCGACAAACCCCTTGAGCTGAGCTACTAATAAGCCGCCTCGAGAGAATCCAGAATGTTAACTTCATTGACATTTCGGCGAGTTAAATATTTAAAATACCCGCTAGTGCGGGATGGAGGACTACAATGAAACAAATATCAGTGGCTTGTTTGGTCATTATCCTGATCGGAGTCATAACCAGCAATCCCGCTTGGGCGAGAGGCGGCGGGGGGGGGCACGGCGGTGGCGGCTTTGGAGGTGGCGGTCACTTTGGTGGAGGCCATTTTGGTGGTGGCCATTTTGGAGGTGGCGGCTGNNTGGGGGCATGGCGGTGGTTTTGGCTATGGCCGAGGTGTCTATGGTTTGGGAATAGGCCTGGGACTAGGCTATGGGATGGGCTATTATGGCGGCTATCCCTATTATGGTGGGTATGGTTATGGTGGGTATGGCGGTTATGGTGGCTATGGCTACCCGTCCACCGTAGTCACCGTACCGGCAACGCCGCCGGTTTACATCCAGCAAGCCCCTCCGGTTGTTCAACAATATCAATCCGGTTACTGGTATTACTGTAGCAACCCTAATGGCTATTACCCTTATATCAAGGAATGCCTAAACGGTTGGCAACAAGTTTCGCCAACACCCCCTGCACATCCTTAAGGAGCCTGATATGTCCCGTTTATCTAAAATATTTTCAGCCACGGTTGTACTTGCTATAACTGGATGCGCCAGTTTACCCACGGGCCCCAATGTCATGGCGCTGCCTGGTACTGGTGTGTCTTTTGACCATTTCCGTAACGATGATGCACAATGCGAGCAATACGCTTATTCCCAGGTAGGTGGCGGCACAGGTTATGTAAGTGGCACTGAGTATGAAATGCAACAGCGCTACGATGTGGCTTATGTTCAATGTATGTATGCTAAAGGCCATAGAGTACCCATATCAGGACCATTCTCGGATGTAGCGCCTCACAGCACTGCAACACCAGCCACACATATTCCGCCGCCTCCGCCAGGTGCGCCCCCGCCGCCGCCCGGCGCAACAACACCAGTATTTCCGAATTAACAGCACGTCGACCTTTGCTTATAACATTTGGGCGAAACACTCTTACAAGGGGTAGCTTATGACTGAATTAAAGGATGCACAACAGAAAACGCTGGGTTATTTGAAAGGGCATTGGTCTTTGCAGCGATCGTCCTGGCGTTTTGGTCTGAAACTGAACATTGGCTGTTAGGTTTATTTTTAGGTATTAACATGATTATCTTGGGTGGGTCGATGGTGATAATGAGCCTACGCCATAAAAACAGCCTTTGACAATAAGGGGGCAAAGAAAAGTCGGCCATGCAATTATAACTTCAGGGATATTTGCACCACACGTTTAGGAATCAAAATGAAATTAATTTTAGCAGTTGCTATCTTACTGGCAACAATCAGCACGGCTGAAGCAGAACCTGAGCTTGGAGACGATTCCAATAATCCAAATGCAACAACGCATTTAATGTCTTTGTATGCTTGTGAGGAAGCTGTTATTAGGGCTAATTTTTTCCTACAAAATGATGAAAAAAGTATATGGCCCCTGATTACAAATGGCTGTGCCAAACAAATTCATGTGGCAAAAGAGGCGTGTCGGCGGGTATCTGATGATGATTGTGGAACAAATATCGACAACTCACTAAGTAGTCACTATACAGACGTAGTGATAGATATAATGAAGGAGAATAGGTAATACCTCTATGTTCTACCAACTTACAATAGCCAGATCTTTGATGCCTACACTAACCCGGTCATGCTATTACAACACATGAGCCTTACCAGAAAGTTATCAGTAGCCTTAGCTTGTGTTGCGCTTGTTTTATTGATTGGGCATGAACTTGAGCTTTATCTCCCCGATATGGAGGTTTGGGTTCAGGACATGGGTGTTTTTGCACCGCTGGGCTTTGTACTCTTGTTTGTGGTTCTCGCACCGATTTTTGTATCGGTGGATGCGCTGTGTTTTACTGCAGGGATATTGTTTCCAATCGCAACTGGCGAATTGACTGTTATGGTTGCTACATATCTATCGGCTGCACTTATATTCTACCTGGGGCGTGACTTATTCCGTGCAAGCGTCTTAACAATTATCGCCGGACATCAGCGTTTTGCGACCTTGGATAAGGTGATCAGTGGTGATAACGCCTTCAAGCTGATGTTTTTGTTGCGCCTGACACCGTTGCCTTTCGCCCTGCTCAGTTATGCCTTATCGGTTACGGAAGCCAAATTCTGGCCTTATCTGGTGGCAACCAGCGGTATTTTAATTTACAACGGTACGCTGGTTTATTTGGGCTACACCACTAAACATCTATCCGGTTTTTTAGTCAAAGGAGCATCACAGACTGGATTTGTTTCACACGCAATGCTGGTCTTTGGTTTATTGGTTTTGTTGGCAGTATTGATCTATGCGGCAAAAATAGCTGGCGATACGTTAAAACAACTGAATTTAGAAAAGCCTAAAGAACAATCTTTGTAGGCTATAGATTTGCACATAATTTAGTAACGAAAGAAAGAATTTAACAGCAATTATCGCTTGGGGAAAAACATGAAAACTATTCTAGTTCGTTCGATGGTAGCAGTCGCTTTTTTTATCTCAATAAGCGGCTGTATAGGTTACCCTCAGTATGGTCGATATTCTGGGCAAATGGGAAACCAGAATGGTTACTATGGCTATGGTTACCCTGGACAAGGGCAATACAGAAATTATGGCAACTATGGCAACTATGGGAATTATCAAGGGTATCAACAGCCTTATCGCGGCCGCGACAATGATGACGGGAACAGGGGCAGCTATGGCAGAGGCGGTGGTGGGTATCGACAAAATCGTGATAATGATTAATCCACCATACTCGGTTTTTCAAAATTAATTATTAGGTAAACAAGATGCAATCAAAATGGCTAGGATGGATGTTGAGTGTTTGGATAGTCTTTTCACCCGCTGTATGGGCGGAAAGCCTGGCTGATTTAACTAAACAGGCGGAGTTGGGCGATGCGGTTGCCCAAACCGACTTGGGTAGCAAATATGCGTTAGGCGATGGTGGCGCCATTAATTATCATGAGGCTGAAAAATGGTTTCGAGCCGCCGCCGAACATGGGGATCCACTGGCCCAATACATGCTAGGTATGATGTATGCGCACGGCGAAGGCTTGCCAACTAACTTTAAAGAAGCGTCGAAATGGTTTTTGAAGGCGGCTCAGCAAGGCGATGTGCCAGCACAGCTCACCCTTGGGTTGATGTACGCCAATGGTGATGGGCTGCCCAGGCACTACCAAGAAGCCTTCAAATGGTTTCGCAAGGCAGCAGAGAGCGGCCATTCAACAGCTCAGGCTGATCTAGGCTTGATGTATATTCGCGGCGAGGGCGTAGCGAAAAATTCCAATGAAGCCGCAAAATGGTTCAGGTTGTCGGCGGTGCAAGGGAATGCTATCGCCCAATACCATCTTGGCCTATGTTATTTCGAAGGTGAAGGGGTAGAAAAAAACGATCAAGAAGCCTATGTATGGTTCGCGCTGGCATCCGCACAGGGCGATGCCGACGCACATGAATTTCTTAACAAGCTCGAAACAGAATTAACGCCAGAACAAATTGCGGCTGCACAGAAACGCGCTTCAGAATGGGGTTTTATCAATAAAATATAAAGTTCAAGGTCAAAGGTATCATGCTTAACCAAATCAAACTTTTCTTTGAGCAACACTTGGCGCTTTCAGCGCCGGAAGCTAAACCAGAAGAAAGGCTACAACTTGCGGCCACAGCCTTGTTCTTGGAGATGATGGCTATGGACGATAACATTAAGCCGATAGAGCAGGAAACTATCCTAGCCCTGGTCCAGCAAAATTTTTCGCTGACGAATGAACAGGCAACTTCTTTAATGGCGTTAGCCGAACAACAAAGGAAACAAGCGACTGATTATTTTCAATTTACTTCCCTAATCAATAAAACATACAGTTTGGAGCAGAAAATTCAATTGATTGAATCGCTATGGAAAATTGCGTTCATTGATGGCGTATTGGATATACAAGAAGAATATCTGGTGCGGAAAATTGCAGACCTTTTGCATGTACCCCATGCAGTTTTCATTATGGCGAAGAACAAGGTAAACCCAAAAATGGACATTATCCCGTAATAAATCAACACCTGGGTTTTTGAACTGACTGACACAGCCTCAAAATAGGTGCCTGGCCTATTTGGCCTGAACTACTACAACAACTTAATTTAACCTAAAAAAATCAGTTGAGGTATGCTGTAGACCGTTCGTGCTGAGCTNNTCAGGGCGAACGGGATTTGGAAGGCCCAACTGATTTTTCTAGGTTTAAGGGCATCTAGATAACTGCTCGATATATTTTTTCTAATCAACGCGTTACATGTCAACAAATTTAGGCCAGAAGCCGACTGATTAATAAATTAATGAGGTCTTTAAAAATTATTCCAAAATTTATGGAAATATGCCGCCTTAAATCAAAAACAGTTTTGTTGCTGTTTAGCTTGCTTACCACTTTTGATGTTTACGGGCAGAATGTAGAACTTTCTGTCGATGAAGCGCTGGCAATTTTTTATCAGCGTAACCTTGACCTGATCGCCGCCCAATATAACATCGACCGATCCCGTGCTGAAGAACTGATTGCCGGGGCTATTCCCAATCCAACATTTAGCTTTCAGCTCTCTGAACTTACCGGCAAAACCAACCGTGGTGCTAATGCGGTAGGATGCGATCATAATCCGAGCGTATCCTGCGGCCCCGCCGAGTATTTTTCTTTCAGCCAATTGATTGAAGTGGCGGGAAAACGCGGTCTGCGGATCCAAAGCAGCGGCTTCGCCACCCAGGCGGCGGAAAGCGATTTCCGCGATGCCGAACGCATCTTTTCCAACATGGTCAGGGATGCTTACTACCAACTGCTGCAAATGCAGAAAAATCGTTGGCTGGCCCAAGAAATTGTCGATCATTATCAGGATATTACCAGGGCCAACAATTTGCGCTTAAGCAGTGGCGATATTTCCGAATCTGATTTCCTGCGGGTAAGGATGGAAGCCATGCGTGCGGAGTCCGATCTTGACAGCGCACAAACAGCCGTGGAACAGGCACAAGCCAGTTTGGCGACGGTTCTCCGTTGGCCGGATAAGAGTATGCAATTCGAAGCCAAGGAGCAGTGGCCGGAGGTTATGGACATCGGCCAAAACCGTCCAAAAGAGGAATTGATTAGTGTAGCCTTAAAGCAGCGCCCGGATTTAGAGGCCGACAAGCAACGCGCCCAGCAAGCCCAAAAGGAGCTGGAATTGGCACGGCGGCTCAACTACCCGGATGTCACTATCACAGGCGGCTATGCCCGCGACCCCAGCAATAACAACCTTGACACCGGTTTCATCGGTTTCAGTGTGCCATTGCCCTTGTTTTATCAGCATAAGGGCGAATCCGATCAAGCCGCCGTCAATTTTAACCAGAGCCAGTTGGCGGCGGAGCAAACAGAACTCAATATCCGCAGCGATGTTGTCAGTGCCTTGGCGGCTTGGAACAGTGCCGACAAAATCGTGCAACGCTTCCAGGAGGGTTTGCTCGACGATGCCCTTACGGTAAGGGACAGTTCCGAGTTGGCCTATAGCAAAGGCGCAACCAGTGTGTTGGACTTTATCGAAGCCCAACGCAGTTACAAAAATGTGATGCGTGATTATTTCACGGCAATAGTCAACCGCACCAACGCTTACTACGATTTAGCAAAATCCTTGGGTGTTGAATTGGACGCAGAGAAAGTGTCTGCCGCCCATAAACACACAAACTAAGGAAGCTTTGAATAAGTCTTTCGACTCGTCGAAACTTAAGAACTAAACTGTGCAGAAAAAAGACATGAATAAACGGAACCCTTATCAAAGTAATATGCCATTTTTATGCTGTATGCTGTTAACAGCATTGTTATCGGCTTGTTCGGATTCGTCGGACAAAACCCAGCCGGTATCCCAAGAACCTAAAGTGCCGGGCGTAGTGGTTCTGTCCCCCGACTCTCCGAAAAAAGCTTACGTCAAGACCGCCAACCTGAGCCTGAGCCAACATCCGTTGTTGGAGCCGCTGGCCGGGAAAATCATTTATAACGAGACGACGACTTCACGCATCAGTTCCCCGGTTGCTGGTAGAGTGATTACCACGCCGGTTGCTCTCGGTACTTTAGTCCAGGCCGGATCGGCATTGCTGGAACTGGACAGCCCCGATGTCGCCGATGCAGAGGCGAATTTTGCCAAGTCGCAAGCGGATCTGATGCTTGCCCGCCACGGCTTTAACCGTCAGCGTGAGCTTTATGCTGGCAAAGCCGTGTCCCGCAAGGAACTGGAACAGGCGCAAGACAATCTTAATGATGCCCAAAGCGAAGTGCAGCGTACACAGAATCGATTGAAAAATCTGCGGTTGGGTGTACGACAAAATGATGGTCGCTACGCCTTGCGTTCGGCTGTTTCTGGTGTGGTGGTTGAACGTGATGTCAATCCGGGCATGGAAGTGCGGCCTGACCGCGACACACCGTTGTTTGTGGTTTCTGACATTAAAAAACTGACTGTTCTAATGGAGGTCTTTGAAGTCAATCTCAGCAAAATAACGCAAGGAAAAAGGCTGTCGATTTCTGTGCCAGCCTATCCGGGTGAGCGTTTTCCAGCCACCGTGAAGTACATCGGCCAAGTGCTGGATGAAACAACCCGAACCGTGCAAGTGCGTGGTGAACTGCCTAATACAAACGGGCGATTATTGCCCGGCATGTACGCCACCATCACTGTCGAAAGTGATCCTAGCGATCAAGCTATCACGATTCCGCTGACAGCGGTGTTTACCGAAGACGATGCCGATTTTGTATTCATTGCCCTAGACGAAAATCACTACCAGCAGCGGCCTGTTGAAATCGCCTTGCGGCTTAAAGACACCGCCGTAATCACTAAAGGTTTACAACCTAACCAGAAATTGGTGACTGAAGGCGCATTGATGTTGCGTGCTGAAGAAGAAGTCGAAACCGATGCCGCCAACCCTTAGCACAACACAAAGGATACCGATATGATTGAGCGTATCATCGCGTTTTGCTTGCAGCAGCGGTTGATGGTCATCGGCGCGACGCTGGCGATTGCCGTCTCTGGCATTATCGCCTTTGAAAACTTGCCGGTTCAGGCATTTCCTGACGTGCAAAATGTTTTTGTCCAGGTAGTTACCCAATATCCCGGTCAAGCACCTGAAGAAGTGGAAAAACTGATTTCATTGCCGATAGAACGGGTGATGAACGGTTTGCCGCACCTGATGAACATGCGTTCGGTTTCCATCTTCGGCTTGTCAGTAGTGACGCTAACTTTTGACGATAGCGCCGAAGATTATTTCTCCAGGCAACAGGCATTGGAGCGCTTGCAAAATGCCGACATTCCCACCGACATACAACCTCAGCTTGGCCCCCTATCAACAGGCGTTGGGGAAATATACCGATATGTCATCGATGCCAAACATTTACCGCTGATAGAACAACGCGCCTTACAAGATTGGGTCATTGAGCCTCATTTAAGGACGGTACAAGGTGTTGCCGATGTGGTTTCTTATGGCGGCGGGGTCAAGGAGTATAAGGTAGCCGCCAAACCGGATCGTCTGAAAAATTACCGCATCGGCCTCAACCAAGTATTCGAAGCCATTGCCGCTAATAATACCAATACGGGCGGCGGCTATATTGAACATGGTGATGAAGCGCTGGTGGTGAGGGGAATCGGACTGTTAAAGACTGCCGAGGAAATTGGCGAGATTGTGGTTGCCACAAATGGCGGTGTGCCAGTACGTGTCAAGGATGTCGCCGAAATCAGCATCGGCCCGCAGCCGCGAACCGGCATCGTCGCCATGAACCAGCGTAACGATATAGTCGAAGGCATCGTGTTGTTAATCAAAGGCCGAGATGCCGTCAATGTGTTGGGTGGCGTCAAAGAGAAGATCAAAGAACTCAATGATTTTGGCCTCCCACCCGGTGTCAAAATAACCCCGATTTACGATCGTACCGAACTCGTAGGGCATACCATACATACTGTCATGCACAATATGTTGGAAGGTGCGGCACTGATCCTGGTTATCCTGTTGGTGTTTCTGCGACGTTTTATGGCTGCATTCCTGGTGACGCTGATCATACCCTTATCGCTGCTGTTTGCTTTTATTCTGGTCGACCTCGGCGGCATTTCCGCCAACCTGATATCGCTGGGGGCTATCGACTTTGGCATCATCGTCGATAGTGCCGTAGTATTGGTCGAAGCGGTCATGGTACAGGTAACCCTGGATTTACACCGGAATGTAGATATCCGCCATCTGCGGCAAACACTATTGAATACGGCGACTGAAATGGGTAGGCCCATTTTGTTTTCAAAAGCCATAATCATTATCGCTTTTTTGCCCATTTTTACCTTCCAGCGAGTGGAAGCCAAAATTTTCTCGCCGATGGCTTATACGCTCAGTTTTGCGCTGATAGCATCCATGCTATTCAGTTTGACTTTTGTGCCAGCCATGCTGACCTATTTCTTGGGGCCGAAACTGGCAGAAAGCCATAACCCGCTCGTTCACGCCATGGAACATCACTACCGGCGGCTTCTGGAATGGGTGCTTAGACATTCCAGGGTAGTTTTTTTCTCTGCGGTTGCAGCGTTAGTCCTTAGTTTTCTGTCGGTGCGTTTCATCGGGACTGAATTCATGCCCAAGCTCGATGAAGGCAATATCTGGCTGACCATCACCTTGCCGACCCCGGTATCACTGACTACCGCCAAAGAGTTTGAGATCAAAGTACGTGATAAGTTGGAAACATTTTCTGAAGCCAAAACGGTACTGACTCAACTGGGACGACCGGAAGATGGCACCGATCCAAAGGGCTTCAATAATCTGGAAGTATTGATCGACCTTAAGCCTAAAGACACTTGGCGTTATAAGTCAAAAGATGCCCTGGTACAGGCGATGGATAAGGAACTGGCGATCTTTCCTGGGATACTCACCAACTTTTCCCAAGTGATCCAGGATAACGTCGAAGAGGCGATTTCCGGTGTCAAGGGTGAAATTGCCGTCAAAATATTCGGCAATGACCTGAACACACTTCAAGACAGGGCTGATCAAATCACCCATATACTTGCTTCAATTCGCGGCGCTACCGATGTTGCGGCGGAACAGCAAGCCGGTTTGGCGCAAGTCATCGTTGATATTGATAGAGCTAAAGTATCCCGTTATGGCATCAATATCGCCGATGTCGAATGGGTCATGGAAATTGGCATGGGCGGTAAAGCCGCTTCCCAGTTTCTGGAAGGTGAACGGCGATTCGATATTACCCTGCGCTATGATGAAAACGCCCGTAATTCAGTAGCGGGCCTTGAAAGCCTGACGGTGCAAACGCCAAACGGTCAGCGTATACCATTATCAGAATTGGCAACCATCAGGGTCAATCAAGGCGCTTCAAGGATTAGCCGGGAAGACAATATGCGTAGGATCGCAATAAAATGTAACTTGATCGACCGCGACCAAGGCAGCTTTGTCGCCGAGGCCCAGCAAAAAGTCGCAGCACAGGTCGATTTACCGCCAGGCTACCATATTGTCTGGAGCGGACAATTTGAAAATCAGCAACGTGCCATGAAACGGCTAGCGATTATTGTGCCGATCAGTCTGGGACTCATCTTTGTATTATTGTTCTGGGCCTTCCTATCAATTAAGAATGCATTGCTAATCGTCATGAATGTACCTTTTGCGATGATCGGCGGTTTACTGATTTTATTGGTTACCGGCATTAATCTCAGCGTTTCCGCCGCAGTTGGTTTTATCGCCCTGTTCGGGATTGCCGTACAAAACGGCGTGATCCTGGTCTCGCAATTGAATAAACTTCGCAGGGAAGGCCAATCGCTTCATGATGCTATTGTGAATGGATCGGTCAGTCGTCTCAGGCCGGTAGTGATGACTGCAATGATGGCTATGCTAGGCCTGTTTCCAGCAGCCCTTTCCACCAGCGTCGGTTCAGAAACGGCAAAACCGTTTGCTGTGGTGATTATTGGCGGATTGTTGACGGCAACTATTTTGACATTAACCCTATTGCCAGCGTTGTATCGCTATTTTGCCGAAACTGACGAACCTTAAAGGAATATCATGAAAGAAATACGAGCCTTTATCCAGCCCCACAAGCTTAGCAATGTAACAATGGCATTGATGGAAATACCTAAATTCCCCGGGATGACAGTCATCGATTGTAGTGGTTTTGGGCGTGAACTTATCGGACATGCTAGAGATTACGGGCCATTTTTGCCTAAAAAGCGGATTGAGATTTTCGCCCCTGACAATTTGGTGGAAATTATTTTTGAAACCATCATGCACGTCGCACATAGCGGGCAGCATGGTGACGGTAAAGTGTATATTATCGATGCCCTTAAAGGTGGCCGTGTAAGTAGCGGTGAAAGGGATTCCGATTTGGGGTAGTTGATGTTGAAATAACCTTTAAGAATCTCAGAACAAGTTGATTCCGCTTGTCCTGAGCTTGTCAAAGCTCTTAATCAGAAATCTATTTTACTTTGAAAAAACGAATCGACTGAAAATTGAATAATTTGATCGACTGCATCATTGAATCTATTTATGTATAACAATAATACTACAACCAAAATTCATTATTTATTACCGGGATGTCTGGCAATTCTTTTGCTGATTGGTTGCACAGATAATAAATCTAGCAGCTCAGATTCCAAACAGCTTTCGGAAATTCAGGCTAAGCAAATTCAACCTTCATCGAAACAGCAGCCAGATAGGCAAACCATAAATAAACATAACACTGTTACAATTCCAAAGGCATCTCGCCCCTACATTACTGTGGCAACCATTAGTCCACAAGCCTTTGCAGCCACTGTGCAAGCGCCATCGCGAGTAGAATTTCGTGCAAAAGCACTCTCCACTGTAGGCGCTGTAGTTTCTGGGCGTTTAAGTGATATTGATGTGCAAGTTGGTGACCCTATTAAGGCAGGAACCCGGTTGGGCATTCTTGAAAGCACAGAAGCTGCGCAAATGCGCTCGGATGTTTTACGCACAAAAGATGAGTTGCAACGTGCGGAAGATAGGGCAAGAAGGCAAGAATCTATGTTAAAGAAGGGTGTTGGCCTCGAAATTGAACGGAACGAAGCTAACATCATGCTGAGGGAGGCCCGCACCGACTATGAGCGCAGTGTGCAGGCAACCCAATTGCTAGGCAGCGGCACCGACCAATCGGTGGTATTACGCGCACCCATCAATGGGGTTGTTTTACGTGTTAATGTTTCGATTGGGACTGCGGTGGAAGCTGGAGCAGTCCTGTTTGAGCTGGGTGAGCCGGGAGCGCTCTGGATTGTTGCGGACGTTTTCGAGAATGATTTGCCGTTGATTGAAAAAGGCGCCAAAGTTAATTTACAAATTTCCACCGTATCCAAACCCGTCACAGGGCATGTTGCTGCAGTGAGCGCAGCAATGCAAGCTGATCTCAGGCGCGGTGCCGTTTATATAGAGTTGGATAACGCCAGTCTGCCGTTAAAAGCTGGGATGTTTGCTAGAGCCATGATTGAGGTTGCAGGCCCCAAGAGAATCGTATTGCCGACTTCAGCAGTATTAATTAAAGATAAAAATCAAACCGTTGTTTATATAGAAAGTTCCGATGGTGTGTTTGAGCCCCGCAATGTACTTATCGGACAAGCGCATGATGGCTTTGTGCCCGTACTGGAAGGCCTTAATACGGGTGAGCGTGTGGTGACATCGGGAACTTTGTTGCTGGATTCAGAAGCTTCAATGTTGTTATAGGGGGCAGCCATCATGTTACGGACGCTAATTGATAGTTGTGTACACAGGCGACTTGCTGTCATTGTAATAACCGTGATAGTTACGGTTTTTGGTGTGCACGCTTTTATGGAAACTCCCATCGAAGCCTATCCTGATGTGACTAATACACAGGTTACCGTTATTAGCCTAATGCCGGGTTACGCGCCCGAGGAAGTCGAACGGCAAGTGACGGTTCCGTTGGAACGGGTGTTGAATGGAACGCCCGACATGATTCAAATGCGCAGCCANNTTTCATTCGCGGACGGAAATTTCCCAGCGTATTTCCGGGGCCGATTTACCGACTGATGTCACGCCAGTCCTGGCACCTGACTATACGCCGCTCGGTGAAATTTATAAATTTACTATGGCCAGTGATCGTCATACCCTGTTTGAATTACGTTCAGAACTGGAATGGAGTGTGTCGCGGACGCTGCGCCAAGTTCCCGGTGTAGCTGATGTTTTATCTTTTGGCGGGTACTACAAGGAAATACATATCGAAATCGATCCAGCACGGGTCGAATCGTTGGACTTAACGTTAGAAGAAGTTGCTGTCGCCATTGAAAAATCCAATCGTAACGTCGGCGCCGGGTTCATCCGTCATGGCGATCAAGAGATGGTGGTGCGGGGTGTCGGTAATTTAACTTCGCCCGAAGATATTAAAAAAATCGTGCTTAAAAACAGGGAAGGTACGCCCATCACGGTAGGTGATGTAGCGCGATTAATTCAGGCAAATACCCCTCGGCGTGGAACTGTCGGATTGAACGAAAAAAAAGAAGTTGTGGAAGGTATTGCCTTATTGCGGCGAGGCCAAAACCCTTCACGCGTACTCGATGCCCTGCACGCTAAAGTAGAAGAATTGAATCAAAAAATACTCCCACCGGGAATGCATATTGTGCCTTTCCTGGATCGATCAACATTAGTCAGCAACACGTTACATACGGTTTTCGATAACCTGCTGCATGGATTTTTTCTTGTGGTCGGCGTGGTTTGGCTGTTTTTGCGTAGTTTTCGGGGATCACTCATTGTTGCGGTTGTCATTCCACTATCCCTATTGGTGGCGTTTTTGGGACTCTACCAGTTAGGTATGCCCGCCAACCTGATTTCGATGGGTGCCATTGATTTTGGCATCATTCTAGATGGAGCAGTCGTGCTAATCGAGAATGTTATCCATCAAGCATCGCATCAAAAGCCAAAAACGCGGCGTGATATGCTGCGTCTTATCAGCAATGCTGCTTTCGATGTCTCCAAACCGGCCTTCTTTGCCATGTTAATTATCATTGCGGCGTTAATACCTGTATTTACATTGGAACGTGTGGAAGGGCGGATATTTCGTCCATTGGCGATGACATACAGCTTTGCCTTAACCGGTGGCCTGGTATTTGCGCTGTTTTTGGTACCGGCACTTTGCGCGGCTTTTATCCAGCCTAAACATGCCTTAATCACAGAGCCTAAATTTCTTGAGAAACTGCGGCAAGTTTATACCCAGTTGTTAGGATTTACGCTACGCCGCCGTGTTTTGGCTATTGGATTGGCAGGCATTTTACTCTTGGCAGGCATTGCTATGGGTTCCCAATTGGGCACCGAATTTTTGCCGGAACTGGATGAAGGTGATATTCACGTTTTCGTCGAGATGCCGGCCAGTATTTCATTGGATAAAGGGCAAGAAGTCCTGTTAGATATGCGCCAACGCTTACTAAAATACCCTGAAGTGTTGGGTATTTTGGGTCAACAAGGACGGTCTGAGGATGGTACGGACAACGAAGGTGTGAATATGAGTGAAACGTTTGTCCATCTCAAACCGCGCGATGAATGGCCTGCGGGGTTGAAAAAGGAGCATTTAGTTGATGATATGCGTAAATCCTTGGAAGAAATACCCGGAGTCCGCTTCAATTTTTCACAGCCCATTAAAGATAACGTCGAAGAAGCCGTAAGCGGAGTGCGTGGGAAAGTCGTGTTGAAAATTTATGGCCCCGATCTTGAAAAGATGCGCGATACACTGGAGGAAGCGAAAACGGTATTACATGGTATGGCCGGGGTGATTGACTTAGACCTGTATCGTGAATCCCGCGTACCGCAACTACAGGTAAAACTGGATCGTTCAGCATTGGCTCGCTATAGTTTGGATGTTGATACCGTCCAGGACACTATAGAAATTGCAATGGCTGGACGGGTTGTTTCGACGGTGTGGCAAAACGAACGCCCAGTCCCTATACGCTTACGCCTACCGGAAAAAGAGCGTAGCGACAGCGAAAAAATTGGTAATTTGAATGTTGTGAGTCCGTCNNGAAGCCAATAGCCGTTATATGGCGCTTAAGTTTAATGTGGGAGGAGGCCGCGACTTGGGTTCAGTCGTGCATGAAGCCATAGATCTGGTCGAGGCGAAAATTAAAATACCCGAAGGACATTTTCTGGTTTGGGGCGGTGAATTTGAAAACCAGCAACGTGCAATGGCAAGACTGGGTGTAGTAGTACCGATAGCCGTGCTGATTGTTTTGGGATTACTGTATACGGCGCTGCAATCAGGACGAAGTGCAGCAGCCATCTTGATAGCGACTCCTTTCGCTATGACCGGCGGAGTATTTGCGCTATTCATTACCGGTATCCCTTTGTCGGTTAGCGCCGCTATTGGATTTATTGCCCTGCTGGGTCAAGTCTGTTTAATGGGGCTGCTCGTGTTGAGTGCAACTGAAGAAATGCGCCGGAATGGCGTTGAGTTGTTCGAAGCAGTTACAGAAGGGGCAACCCAGCGTTTGCGTGCGGTACTAATGGCTTCATTGTTGGCGTTGCTGGGTCTGATGCCCATGGCGCTTTCCACCAGTATTGGCAGTGAAACGCAGCGGCCATTTGCAGTAGTGATTGTGGGCGGTATGCTGACGACGTTTTTCGTGGCTATGTTCATATTGCCTGTTATCTACACGATGGTAACGTCGAAACAGATGTTAACCCCCGAAGAGGTTGATGAACAACTGGATACACAAGTATGAATAGTTATGATTTGAAGATTAAACGCGGCTGGGGACGCGTCAAAGCAAGCGTAATGTGTCTGCTATTGTTGCAGGGTCACACCGCATTAGGTGAAGAACTCGAAATAAAGCAAGACTTACCTAAGGTGGTTTCTATACATCAACTTCTTCAGATTGTTCGGGAAAAAAGTCCGCGTTACGCGTTGTCCCGTACTCAAATTGAGACGGCGCAAGCGGAGGTTGTAGCGGCTGGGGTACTCCCTAACCCAAAAGTCAGCTATGGCCGTTTCGATCAAGCGGGTGGACGCTTGAACACGCAGTTTGACGGCCCTTCGCAACAAAATGTCACACTGGAACTGCCAATTCTTATTGCAGGCCAACGTGCTGCCCGAAAAACTGCGGCTGAACGCCGTGTCGAAGTGTCCGAAGCCAATGTTGAGATCGAATACACACACCTGATTCGCGAAACTTGGCGGCTTTTCGTGCAACTATTAGCCGGACAGGAACGGGTCGTAGCGCTGGAAGGTGCTCACCGGGAACTGGAGCGTTTAAAAGACATTATTACCGGGAAAGAAAGCGCTGGAACCGCCAGTCGATATGATGTATTACGCATCACCCAGGAAACAAGAAGCCTGGAAACACGTTTGGAAAATGCCCGTAC
>PMDM01000116.1 GCA_003155565.1 Methylococcaceae bacterium
TCATCTGATAGAGGTTTACCGTCTATTTTGATCCGTTCGTTGTATTTTAAAATATGGGGGGACGTATAAGCTCCCACCCGATAGCCCTGCGCCCGGTAAATGGATTCCAGATAAGCAACGCAAGAACCTTTCCCGTTAGTTCCGGCAACCGTAATAGTAAGTGGCTTAACGCCAGTAGGATTGAGCGCGTTATAAACTCTTGCTACCCGCTCCAGGCCAAGGTCTATAGTTAAAGGATGTGAGCTTTCCTGCCAACTTAACCAACCCTTCAACGTATTGAAATGAACCATGTGAGGATAGGTAAACTAACTTTCNNTCGCTGCGCTGAAAACCTTCCGGCAATTTTTCCCGTACGGTTTGTTCTATAACTCTGGGGCCTGCAAAACCGATCAAAGCGTTGGGTTCAGCAACATTAAGATCACCTAGCATGGCTAAACTTGCAGAAACCCCGCCCATGGTTGGATCGGTCATGAAAGAGATATAAGGTATCCCCGCTTCCGCCAGCTTAGCTAATGCCGCACTGGTTTTTGCCATCTGAAATAAGGAGAACAATGACTCCTGCATACGCGCCCCGCCACTTGCGGTAAACACAATGAAAGGAATCCCCAATTCCAGGCTTTTGTTCACCCCACGGGTAAATTTTTCGCCGACGACAGAACCCATGGAGCCTGCCATAAAATTGAAATCAAAAGCAGCCGCAACTAAATCCTGGCCCTTTAATTGGCCTTTCATCACAAGTAACGCGTCATTTTCTTTTGTTTGTTTCTGCGCTTGGCTGATACGATCCTTGTACTTTTTACTGTCCTTGAATTTTAAAGGGTCGGTGGGTTTAATACCTTTCCCAATTTCTTCCCGACCTTCTTCGTCAAGAAACATATCGAGCCGCATCCTGGCAGAAATTCTCATGTGGTGCTCGCACTTTGGACAAACATTGAAGTTTTTTTCCAGTTCGAGATTGTAGAGAATTGCGTTACAGCTAGGGCATTTATTCCACAAGCCCTCAGGGACTGCGCCTTTTTTGTTAGACGAGTCGGTTCTTATTGTTGGAACCAGCTTTTCAAACCAGCTCATTGCAAGTACCGTCGAGTTTCATCATTTTACATTTAGGTTCAGCAGTATATTTCTAAGCATCCATTGCCCGGCGCATGGCCGACAATAGCTCAATAATTTCCGATTTAGCCCGTTCTAGGTTATCTAAATTGCTTTCAATCTTACTAATCAAGGCACTGCCAACGACAACACCATCGCCCATAGCAGCAATGGTTTTGGCAGTTTCCGCATCCTTGACACCAAATCCGATACTAACCGGCATTGCTGTAATTGCCTTGATTTGCTTCAGCTTATTTTCCACATCAGCGGCATTCAGATGACCCGCGCCAGTTACGCCCTTAAGTGAGACATAGTAGAGATAACCGCTACCTAATGCAGACATTTTTTGAATACGCTCATCGGTGCTGTTGGGTGCCAGCAGAAAAATGGTATCTATGCCGCGATCTTTCAGTAAAGCGGCACATTCCTCGCCTTCTTCAGGTGGCAAATCNNTCGATTGGATTGAGATAACCCATCAATACCACGGGAGTCTGCTGGTCAGTTTTGCGAAATTCTTCAGCTATCACCAAGGTTTTCTTCAAGCTCATCTTATGCGCCAAAGCCCGCTCACTCGCCCGTTGAATAACAGGGCCGTCAGCCATAGGGTCAGAAAATGGCACACCCAGCTCGATAATATCAACCCCTGCCTTAACCAAAGCGTGCATGAGCGGCAGGGTAAAGTCAGGTCGTGGATCACCAGTAGTAATAAAAGGTATTAAGGCCTTGCGTCCGGTTTTAGTAAGTCGTTCAAATGTTGCGGCTAATCGACTCACAGTTCTATCCCCTCGCGTTTAGCCATCGTTTGCATATCCTTATCGCCACGACCGGATAAATTTATGACAATTGTTTCGTCTTTACACATAGTGGGCGCAAGCTTCATGGTATAGGCCATGGCATGGGCAGATTCCAACGCTGGGATAATGCCTTCCATTCTGGTCAAGGCATAAAATCCATCTAAAGCTTCATTATCAGTGATATTGACGTACTCAGCCCGCCCCGTGTCTTTTAGCCAAGCGTGTTCAGGGCCTACACCAGGATAATCAAGACCCGCCGATATGGAATGTGTTTCGATGATTTCACCGTCATCATCGGCCATTAAATAGGTACGGTTACCGTGCAATACACCGGGACGACCAGCACATAATGGAGCCGAGTGCCTTCCTGTTGCCACCCCGTCACCAGCCGCTTCAACACCGATTAACTTAACTGATTCATCTTCAATAAAAGGATAGAACAGGCCGATAGCATTAGAACCACCGCCCACACAGGCAACCAGGGCATCAGGGAGTTTGCCCGTCATATCCTGACATTGCTGTTTGGTTTCTCGTCCAATAATCGTCTGGAAATCCCGCACCATGGCAGGATAAGGATGAGGCCCCGCGACTGTACCGATGATATAAAAAGTATTATCGACATTGGTCACCCAATCCCGTAACGCTTCATTCAAGGCATCTTTCAAGGTCTTTGAACCTGATTCTACTGCTACCACTGTCGCACCTAACAGCTTCATGCGATAGACATTCAATGATTGCCGGGCAACATCGACAGCGCCCATATAGACGACGCATTCAAGCCCAAGCCGTGCAGCAACAGTGGCAGTCGCTACGCCATGCTGGCCCGCGCCTGTTTCGGCAATGATGCGGGTCTTGCCCATGCGCTTTGCCAGTAAGGCCTGACCGACCGTGTTATTGATTTTGTGGGAACCGGTATGGTTGAGATCTTCCCTTTTCAAATAAATCTGCGCCCCACCAAGCTCACGGCTCCAGCGTTCCGCGTAATACAAAGGTGAAGGCCGTCCTACGTAATGCTGTAAATCGGCATCCAATTCCGAAATAAATTCGGGGTCTTTTAAATACTGCTGGTATGCTGCATTTAATTCCTGGATGGGCGGTATGAGTGTTTCCGCCACGAACATCCCGCCATAAGGCCCAAAATGCCCTCTCGAATCAGGCATAGCATATTTTTCTGTCATTTTATTTTTTCGTCACCCTAATACACTGCAGCTATAAATGCCGCCATTTTTTCTCTATCTTTTATGCCTTTTCCCGCTTCTACGCCGCTGCTTACGTCCACCGCGTAAGGCCGCACTTTTTCTACTGCCAGTTTGGCATTTGTGGCATCCAAACCGCCAGCCAAAATCATCGGCAACTCACACCGTTTGGGGATCAAACCCCAATCAAACCGGCTGCCCGTACCCCCCTTCTCAGCAGGATGGTACGCATCGAGCAACAAACCGACAGCATCGCCATAAGATTTTGCTATTTCTGGGATGTCTGTGCTTTCTTGCATCCTAACCGCTTTGATATAACGCTTGCCGAAAATCCTGCAAGCTTCGGGCGGTTCATCGCCATGAAATTGCAGGCAATCTACTGACACCTGCTCCAAAACATTCCGTATTCTGGTCTCCTGCTCATCCACAAACAAGGCCACCACTGAAACAAAAGCAGGCAAGGCATTAACTATTTCAATCGCTTTACTTATCTCAACATTCCGTGGACTGGGTGGATAAAAAACCAAACCAATCGCATCGACCCCCAAACGGGCAGCAAATACCGCATCTTCAACTCGGGTAATGCCACAGATTTTAACGCGCGTTCGCATAAAAAGAAGTAGGGTTCACCAAAAATTCAAGCGCGTAAGAATACCATAAAATGATCTTTTATTTTCTCTAAATCATCATTTGGTTTATTGGATAGCTCAGGGTTCAATGGGGACGACAATGATACCCTAATCAATGTGTATGGCTATGTCCGCCGTGACTATGACCGCCATGATTGTGTCCACCGTGGCCATGACCGCCGTGATCATGGCCGCTATGATTGTCAGCATTACTGTTGAGTTCAGGATTGTCTTGCTTCTGTTCAGGCTGCATGGAAGCGCCCTCTGAACTGATTTCTGAGTTGGATACAGTTTTGACAGACACACCATACTGATAAACCATTAACCCGCCCAAATCTGCCCCTAAAGACAAGAGTACGCAGAGGAAACCCGCCAAACAAAGAAATAACGTATTACCACTTTTCGAATGCAACCCCCATTGTTTCAACCGCCACGCAGAGAGGAACAGAGATAAAGACAACACGGCGATGCCGATATGTTCATGACGCTCCATAATTTCATGCACGTCTTCCCCATGCTCGACAGAATCGGCCGCAAACAAGCCCGCCACAACAGTAAATGCAGCGGCAACTGTACCCAGGTACAACAAGCAACTTGCGACATAGCGCCACTTTGCCTTTTTAGCTAAAGCGCCGATAACATCCAAAAGGAAAAAAGCCGTAAAAAAAGCAATGGGGTAATGTACAAACAGGGGATGGATGTTTTCCAGCTCTGCAATTCCTGGCAGGATTGCAGAAAACATTTCTGGCGGCGTTTTGCCTGAAAGTCCTTCAATAAATACTAACAGGCTTTCAAGATTAGCGGCGACACCGTCGCCAATTCCTCCGCCGTGTATTTGAAAGGATAAAAAATTCGTCATATTTATCATGTATTAAGTTTGAAAAATTAAATCTACTTGATTAACAAAAAAATGCAAGTAAGCAACTCACAAAAATGGGGATTTAGTCAAAACGCTTAGCATCTTCCGGTAATTTGTTAAACGCTGGATGCTTTGAAATCCCATAGCAGGCAGGATAATAAACCGACTCTAAATACAAGCCGTAAGGTGGAGCTGTTACACCGCCCACAGCTCGTTTTTTGGCAGCTAGCAATGCCAGCGTCCAATCTACTGATTGCTTTCCCAGCCCTATGTCCATCAAGACCCCAGCAATATTTCTGACCATGTGGTGCAAGAAAGCGTTCGCGCATATCTGAAATATAACTTTATCGCCATCTCGATATACGTTAACAAAATGCACCAAGCGAACAGGACTTTTTGATTGACACCCTTGCGCCCTGAATGAAGAAAAATCGTGACTACCAACCAAGTATTGCGCCGCCTTATTCATTACCTCCGCATCCAGCGGGAGATAACACCATGTTGTCTGTTTGCCCAGCAATGCCGACTTAACCGGCCTGTTTAAAATAACGTAACGATATAGCCGTGCGATAGCACTGTACCGGGCATGAAAACCATCTACTGCCTGCTTAACCCAGGTAATCCGTATCGCATCCGGCAAATAACTATTACCGCCTAACAGCCAAGCGTGTAAATCCCGCTCTACGTCGACATCAAAATGAACCACTTGTTCCAAAGCATGAACGCCAGTATCCGTCCTTCCTGCACAAATCACAGTGACTGGGTGATTGGCAATTTTCGACAAGGCTTTTTCCAATTCACCTTGGACACTCGGTTGATTAGGTTGCCACTGCCAGCCGGAAAAACCACTACCGTCGTACTCGATCCCAAGGACTATACGCGCCATTTATTTCTTGAAGATGAACATCAGATTTTTCAGCAAGCTTAATGTAGAACGCTTAGGCAGGTAACAAGGCAAAAATATTACTCATGAATATAGACCCTAACACCTGCATCCACACGATTAAATAAATCCAGCATATCGGCATTTTTCATGCGGATGCAGCCGTGCGAAGCAGGCAAGCCAATCATCGATTCATCAGGTGTGCCATGTATGTAAATGTATCGCCAGCAGGTATCAACCTCGCCATAGCGATTTTTACCCGGCTCTAAGCCACCCAGCCATAAAATGCGCGTCAATATCCAATCTCGTTGTGGATAACATCTGCCCAGTTCATCGCTATAGATTTCGCCGGTAGGCCGCCTACCTTTAAAAACTGAATTTAATGGCAGACCTGAACCAATTTTTGCCCTGATGCTGTGCCAACCGGTAGGGGTACACTCACTACCCCGCTTTTCACCTACGCCATTTTTAGCGGTGGAGACCGGATAACGCCGTATTATCTGACCGCAATCAATAATCGCTAACTGTTGTGACGCAATCGAAATATCCAGGAATAAATCTGCCATCATGACATCGACGATCTAAGCTCGTGTTTATTCCAAGTTAGCAAAAATCTCGTTTATGCCATTTATCAATTCAAGATTCATTAGCTGAATCTGGTTTGGATGTCACAGTTGGACTAGCACTCTCTGGCGCAGCATTTGATGCACCCGCTTGGGATTCCGGTCTACTCTCTTTTCCTTGCCAGTTACCGAAATCAGCAGCATACGGCGGTGCAGAGCCTGATTGAGACTCACTAGAAAATTCCCTTACTCCGTCAACCTGATTGCCATCCTCGCTGGTAGACTCAGGTCTTTTATAGTTGGGGTTGCGCGGTCTTCTGCGATTGGGCCCACGCCTGGAATTGCTTCTTTTATTGTCGGGTCGTGCTTTCTGCTCATCAATGCCTGATGTAGATTCTTCCGAGTTGTCAGGGACAACATTCTCATCCATGACCTCTGGTTTAGGCAAAAAAGCCGGTGCTAGTATTTCAGGCGCATTAACAATCGAGTTGACATTAATATCTTCCATAGAAGGTGAAGCAACATCCCGCTTGAAATCCCTGATGGGCTCTTGTCGCCTATTCGGTGGGCGGGTGGTTGTTTCTTGCGTAGCCGCTGACCTGGGTTCCTGGCTTCTGGCAGGACGGGCATTGCGAGCTTGCTGTTGTCCTCTTGGTGCACCGCGACCAGCATTAGCTTCTTTGTTCGGATTCTGGTTCGGGTTAGAACCCTGACCTCGCCGATTATTATTACGGGATCTAGCTTGCCGGTTTTCTTCAACCACACCGGTATCTTTAACAAGCTGCGATGAAGAATCTTGCGCTTTTGATTTGATTTTAGCTTTTGCCGGGCTTGTACCTACCAATTTGTGCCAGAAGCGTTTAATCAGGCTGGCTGACTCGTTTTTGTTTTGCACTGGAGCTGGCGCTGGCGAATCGTGCAAAAATTCTTTGATGACCGCTTTTTCATTTTTTGGCTTTACCTGTTGGGCAAACTCAGGGATAGCAATGTCTTCGACTTTTATTTGCACATAACTGGGCTTGTCATCCGCGCCACCTTCTTTCTCCCTGATACGGTCAATATCATAAGCGGGAGTTTCCAAGTGTTTGCTAGGCAGAATGACGATACCGACTTTTAATCTGTGTTCGATGCTTTCTATTGCACTGCGTTTTTCATTCAAGAGAAAAGTCGCACATTCAATCGGCAAATGGGCAATCACTTTTTCCGTGCCTTTTTTCATTGCTTCTTCTTCGAGCAACCTCAATACGGAAAGCGCGACCGATTCCACATTGCGGATTGAACCCTGCCCTTTACAGCGCGGACAGGTAATCTGGGTGGAATCGCCCAGGGAGGGCCGCATCCGCTGCCTTGACATTTCCAATAAGCCGAACCTTGAAATCTTACCAGTCTGAATTCGGGCACGGTCAATTTTCAACGCATCCCGCAAATGATTTTCGACAGTACGCTGATTTTTGTTTGACATCATGTCGATAAAATCAATGACAAACAAGCCGCCTAAGTCGCGCAGCCTGAGTTGACGGGCAATTTCATCCGCTGCTTCAAGGTTGGTATTGAGTGCCGTTTCCTCAATATCACTACCCTTAGTTGCGCGTGCTGAGTTTATATCGATCGACGTTAACGCTTCCGTATGGTCGATGACGATTGATCCGCCCGAAGGTAAGGAGACATCCCGACCATAAGCGACTTCAATTTGCGATTCAATCTGGTAGCGGTTAAATAAAGGGACAGCATCCTGATACAATTTTGCTTTAGGCAGCAAGTGCGGCATGACCTGCTTCATGAAATTCTGCACGAGCTTGAACGACTCTTCGTTATCGATCAGGATTTCATCAATGTCCCCCCGCAAATGATCCCGCAAGGCCCGGATGATGACATTGCTTTCCTGAAAAACGAGAAATGGCGCGGCCTGTTCAGTCGTAGAGCGTTCAATGGCATCCCACAGTTGCAGCAGATAATTCAAGTCCCATTGCAATTCTTCAGCATTTTTGCCGCAGCCTGCTGTCCTGACGATCAGCCCCATGGTTTCGGGTATCTCAAGGCTTGCCAAGACTTCACGCGTATCGGTGCGGGTGTCGCCTTCTATGCGCCTGGAAATACCGCCCGCCTTAGGGTTGTTAGGCATCAGCACCAGATAAGTGCCCGCAAGGCTGATGTAAGTGGTTAGCGCAGCCCCTTTATTGCCGCGCTCTTCCTTTTCGATTTGTACGACGATTTCCTGGCCTTCTCTCAGATGGTCTTTGATGGCGCTACGGCGAACCTCGCCTTCGGTTTCATTTTGAGTTTTGAGATTGATCGGAGAAATTTCTTTGAACGGCAAAAATCCATGTTTGTCAGCGCCATAATTTATAAATGCCGCTTCCAGACTAGGTTCTACGCGGGTAATAATACCTCTGTATATGTTGGATTTTTTTTGTTCTTTTGAAGGGACTTCTATGTCAAAATCATAAAGTTTTTGACCGTCT
>PMDM01000410.1:0-6533 GCA_003155565.1 Methylococcaceae bacterium
CACCAAACCGGACATTTGTTAACCGTGCCGTTACTGACTCTTTTGAAACAATTCTTTATTGAGCGCAATAGTTATCGACAAGACGCTGTCGATTATCAAACCATTCAATTTGATTCTGGCGTACGCTGGCAGGATATAACTGCAAAACAGCTTATCTTTTGCGAAGGCCATCAAGCTAGCCAAAATCCTTGGTTTTCTTGGTTACCTTTTCAACTGGTAAAGGGCGAAATCCTGACGCTGGCGCACCAAGTGGTACTATTACCCAATGCGATCCTAAATTATGGCAACTGGCTAATTCCGGTTGGCTCTGGCAAAGTGCGGGTAGGGGCAACCTTTGACCGGGAACATATCAACACACAACACAGCCAGCAAGGCAAAAAGTCCTTATTGAACACACTTAAGACTTTTAGTCCTGGCCTGGCTCAATCAGCCGTAGTCGATCACCAAGCCGCAATTCGCCCTTGCACACAAGATAGATACCCTTTTATAGGTACGCATCCACAACACAATCAGATTACTATTTTTAATGGCTTCGGTACCAAAGGAAGCTTGCAAATTCCCTGGTACAGCCAGCGTTTTGCCGATTACTTGTTAAACCATAACCCGTTACCGTCATCCTGTGATATCCAACGATACCAAACCACCCATTTCACTAGTTAAACTGGCACACAGCCTTATCAAAGCCAAGATCAAATCCGATGACAGCGTAATAGATGCGACAGTGGGTAATGGTCATGACACCCTGTTTCTCCTGGAATTAGTCGGAGCCAAAGGTAAAGTTTTCGGTTTCGATATTCAGGAAGCGGCGATTGATTCAGTACGCGCAATTTTGCAGGGCACTTCCCTTTTGGAATGCCTGACTTTGATACAAGCCAGCCATGCAAAAATGGGCGAAAACATACCTCCGTCTTATCACAGCAAAATCAGCGCCGTGATGTTTAATCTGGGTTATCTGCCCGGCGGGGACAAACGGATTATCACCCAAACGGACTCAACACTTGCCGCCTTATCCTGCGCCAGCCAAATGTTAATAACCAACGGCATTATCACCGTGCTTGCCTATCCCGGCCATGAGGGCGGCGAGATAGAAACCGATCAAGTTAAGCGCTGGTGTCTTGCCCTTGATCCAGAACACTACCAGGTCAAATTGTTTGAGAGTCAACCCGACAAAACCTCAGCGCCTAAGCTTTTTGCCATCACCAAAACGCGCTAACGATTGAGTAAATATAATCTGGTATGATGTGCGCCGCTTTTGAACTTTTACCGTATAAGGAACCGCATGTCAGAATTCACTAATGTAACCGTCGTCAAAAAAGCCAATGTCTATTTCGGCGGCAACGTCAGCAGCCGTACCATCAAGTTTCCCGACGGCTCGATGAAAACGTTGGGCTTCATGTTACCGGGCGAATACACCTTCAACACCGCCGATAAGGAAATCATGGAAATCATCGACGGTGACCTGGAAGCCATGCTGCCCGGTTCAGGCCAATGGCAAAAAATCAAAGGCGGCGAATCCTTCGAGGTGTCAGCCAATGCCAAGTTTACGGTGAAAATAAACGCACCGACGGATTATTGTTGTTCGTTTGTTAAGTGAGTTTTTGATTCCGCCTTACATTTAGCCGCCTTGCGACGACCTTACGGCCTTGGGTTGATGCTGTTCTAACCCAACATTTACCACCTCTATGTGTTGAGTTAACGATAAAGACGTTAACCCAACCGACTAATGTTTCAAGCAGGCTTCCAAATTTGGAATATTTCACATGTCTCTAGTGAATTATTTCACAGACCTCAAACTTAATTATCCCTACACTTGAGCTAGGTTAGTTGCTTATTAACCTTAGTATCCAGCGTTAACGGCGGGATAACCACTGAGAAGAAGTATTGCCGAATTAGACATGAAAACGTTTAAATATCAGTCATATAAAGAACATCAGTCGTTCTCCCTAAGTGCGTCCACTGACTGTTTCAAAATGCACGGCATACCATTTCAGGACAAGCTGACAACTTTAAACGCTCATAAATTTTCAAATATAAACTTTGGAGCGAAAAAATGACCGAACAACGCGTTTCATTATTTGTTAGCCATAAGGTTAAGTTTCATCAGCGCGCTGCAAAGCGAATTAAAGAAATACTACAATCCAGAGCAGAACGCCTGGACGTTTATATTTGTGAAGACAACACTGCGGGTCGTAACTGGCGGGATTTAGTCAAAGAAAAGCTTACCGACGCTAATGTCCTGTTACTTTTGATACCGCCAAACGGCTCGGATATTAGTTGGATTAAATCAGAAATTCTAACCTTTCAAGCGGTTCACCCAAACGGATGGATTGTGCCCTTTAAGCGCCAAACTGATAAGGTACCTGATTTTATAAAGGCACTTCAGGTAGTCGACTCAACAAAGGAAAACTTTATTAAATTTCTTTTAGTGCCTCTCTTTAAAGGTGACCCAGATACAGGCCTAAAGGCATCGTTAAATCCACGAATAACAGACACCGATTTTGATCGTGATGGTAAGGAAATAGAGGAAATAGTTCGTGGTCTAGCACCATCTAAGTCACGTCCTTATGGTGAATATTTGGTTGTCGAGGTTTGCGGATTGGATGTAACAGCTTCACTCGAAAATGCCGTTGTTCACGCACCAGATGGTTGCATCGAGATACTGAACTGGCAAAAGAAAGACTTCATATGGTCTGAATTAATACAATGGGCAAATAAGGAAAAAGGCAAAGGTACTTTCTGGGTTACTGAGATGGCAGACGTTATTAAAATGGTCTGTGATGGAAAGTATCCACCGGTGATGACTTCAACGTTTCGGGGGCGAGGTGGACAAACAGTTGGCCTTATCTTTCAGCCTCTTTTATATAACGTCGATTATGTCGACGAAAACCCAGTAAGATTTTATTTTTCCTTTAACCAAGTATTAACTCCCGAATTAGTTCGCGGCACTGGGCAAATCGGCGATGTTTTTAACGCGCTCTATACAGCAACACGAATGCGATGGGAAGTAATAGAACCTTTTTATGTCAAAAGGATTTCGCAGCTACCCACCAGAGTCGACGAGCAAAGAGAGCTTATAGAACACGTCATCAATAGTTTTAGGGTTATTGATGAGTACGCCGAGCGCCACAAGATTATCGGCGACGTTTATAACGTTTTCGAGACCAATGATAATGAAAATTTGAACGAACTTGTTAAGTTTATGAAGATGCGCAAAACGATTAAAGATGAATTGTTTAAAGCCGCACAAAAGAACAATTTCGGACAGTTCATGAATCAACTTTCAAAAGCGCTCTCGTTAAATCTTCGAGTAACTGAGATTCTGGCGGAAGAATACCTTACTCTAGTTCGTAAAGATCACAAAAAACTCAGGGCATTCCTGAAAGATTATGATGTCGTAGAAAAATCTATCGACGTACAGGAAGCTCGGGATTTAGCGCAGTTGGGGGTGAGGTACGAACCCCAACAATTGTGACGTCAATGTGTTGGGGTTCGTACCTCACCNNGGGTTCGTACTTCACCAACCTACAGGTTAACGATACTTAACCTCAACCGCCACCATCCCCGGCAACCGTTTCAGCCTCGCCAGTAATTCATCTGTCGGGTGTACGCGCCAGCCGTCACCTAGCTGGATGCTTGTTGATGCTGCTGGGGATGTATAACTGATACCAACCGGGCAAGCCCCGCCTTTAAACGGTTGCAGTGCCGTTTGCAATCCCGATATGAAAACATGAGCATCCGACGCTTGCTCGTCAACCACCCAGCTTATCTGTAAGCCTCTTGCAAACTGCTCCCGTGCTTGCTCCATGTTATAGAGAGTTTCAACATTTAATCTGAGATTACCGGAAAAATCGTCAATCGCTAACGCACCTTCGGCAACTAACAGGTTATCGCGGGAAAAAATGCTACGATAATTTTCGTAGATGTCTCGGAACGCCGCTATTTCAAGGCGACCAGTGCGGTCGTCAATGGTGGCAAAGCCCATCGTTTTGCCTTGCTTGGTCTGGCGGGTGCGTATCTCGACCACCAAACCTGCAACACGCGCCTCCATCTTGCCTTTTGAACGTTCCACTTCCGCTTGCAAGTGGGCTATAGTGCCGTTAGTAAATTGCCTAATCTCTGCTTCGTATTGCGTGATCGGATGACCTGTCAGATACAATCCTAAAGTCAGTTTTTCGCCAGCCAACCGTTCCGGTTCAGACCAGGCTTCGACAGTTGTCGTATATGTCTCTGCGTCATCAAACACATCTTCTGCATGTGCCGCCAAACCGAACAAATCATCTTGCCCGGTTTCCGCCATCTTGCCATGTTGTTCCGCCACCTTGACTATCGTCGGCAGTTCAGCTAGATGGCCTGCACGATTAAGGTCGAAAACGTCGAACGCCCCCGCCCGGCATAAGGCTTCCAGTACCCGTCGGTTGACCTTTCGCAAGTCCACCCGTTTACATAAATCGTAAAGTCCTAAAAACTTTCCATGTTCCGACCGTTCCTTGATTATTTCCTCAATCGCGGATTCGCCTACCCCTTTGATCGCACCCAAGCCGTAAACAATATGTTCGTCATCATTCACCGTAAACCGATAGTTTGAAACATTGACATTGGGCGGACAAAGTTCCAATTTCATCTGCCTGCATTCTTCAATCAAGGTGACAACCTTATCGGTATTGTCCATATCGGAGGATAGCACCGCCGACATGAATGCCGCCGGATAATGCGTCTTCAGCCAAGCAGTTTGATAGGCAACCAACGCATAAGCGGCGGAATGCGACTTATTGAAACCGTAGCCAGCGAATTTCTCCATCAAATCGAACACGTAGGTAGCAATCTTTTCTTCTACCTGGTTGGCAACGGCTCCAGCAGTAAAAGTTTCCCGCTGTTTGGCCATCTCTTCAGGCTTTTTCTTGCCCATCGCCCGCCGCAGCATGTCTGCACCGCCCAGGGTGTAATGTGCTAATTCACGGGCGATCTGCATGACCTGTTCTTGGTACAGGATTACGCCATTGGTCGGTTTGAGGATAGGCACCAGCAAAGGGTGTGCGTACTCGGCCTTAGCGCCGTGTTTAACCTTGATGTAATCGTCAACCATGCCCGATTCCAAAGGGCCGGGACGGAACAAGGCCACCAGCGCGATAATATCGTCAAAACAATCCGGCTTGAGCTTTTTGATCAGCTCTTTCATGCCCCTGGATTCCAACTGGAACACGGCGGTTGTCAAACCATTTTTCAATAACTCATAGGTCGCAGCATCATTTCTGGGAATGCTGTTAATATCAACGGGTGGCGCACCAGTTAGTTGGTTTTGTTGCTTAATAATCTGTAGCGTCCAGTCGATGATGGTCAGGGTTCGTAAACCCAGAAAATCGAATTTGACCAGCCCCACCGCTTCCACGTCATCTTTATCAAACTGGGTGACCAGATTGCCGCCGCCCTGTTCGCAGTACAGCGGCGTAAAATCGGTCAACTTAGTCGGCGAAATCACCACGCCACCTGCATGTTTCCCGGCGTTTCGGGCCGTTCCTTCCAGCGACAAAGCCATGTCGATCAGGTTTTTAACTTCTTCTTCGGTCTCGTACTGCTGCCTTAATTCCGCACTGTCCGCCAAGGCTTTCTCAAGCGTCATGCCGATTTCAAAGGGAATCAGTTTGGCTAAACTGTCAACAAAACCGTAAGGAAAACCCAAAACCCTGCCCACATCGCGAATCACCGCCTTCGCAGCCATTGATCCGTAAGTGATGATCTGCGCGACATGATCCCTGCCATAATTCCGGGCAACATAATCAATCACTTCATCGCGCCTGTCCATGCAGAAGTCGATGTCGAAGTCGGGCATGGAAACCCGTTCTGGATTCAAAAACCGTTCAAACAGGAGGTCAAATTCAATCGGGTCAAGATCGGTAATCTTTAAGGCGTACGCGACTAATGAACCCGCGCCCGAACCCCGCCCCGGCCCAACCGGAATGGCATTATTTTTTGCCCACTGGATAAAGTCCGCGACGATCATGAAATAACCCGGAAAGCCCATTTGGGTAATCATAAGCAATTCATCTTCCAGGCGTTGGTCGTAGACTTTGCGGTTTTCGTCAGCAGTACCCTTACCGACTGCTGGATAACACTGCAAGCGTTCGTTCAGCCCTTTCTTTGCCGCATCGGACATCAGTTCGGCTAAGGTCATTCCGGGCGGAACGGGAAAATCCGGCAGGAAGTTTTCACCTAATTCAAGGTGCAAGTTACACCGTTTGGCAATTTCTACCGTGTTCTGCAAGGCTTCGGGGATATCGGCAAATAATGCCAGCATTTCATCCGTGCTACGCAAATATTGCTGGTCGGTATAATCTTTAGGCCGTCTGGCATCATCCAACACACGGCCTTGGTTGATGCAAACCCGCACTTCATGGGCGGCAAAATNNTATTGCCAGATCCACGGCGGCGGCGATATAACGTTCTTCTTCCGGTTTACCGACGCGTTGTAGTTCTAGGTAAAAACTTTGCCCGAATAACCCGCCCCATTGTTCCGCCAACTGCGTTGCCAAATCAGT
>PMDM01000410.1:6541-7571 GCA_003155565.1 Methylococcaceae bacterium
TTCAGCCAGTAATGCCTTGCCAATATCGCCTTGCATCGCACCCGACAAGGCAATCAAACCGTCATGATTGGCAACTAACCATTCCTGCCTGAGCATCGGTACGCCTTGGTGTTGGCCTTCCTGATAGGCTTTGGAAAGCAGCTCCATCAAGGTGATGTAGCCAATCCGATTTTTTACCAGCAAGGTCAAACGGTGCGGGGAGGCGGGTTCTTCGGGATTAAAAATCAGCACATCGGAACCGGCAATCGGCTTGATGCCCTGCCCCATTGCCGCCTTATAAAATTTGACCAACGCAAAGAGATTGGCATGGTCGGTCACTGCTACGGCTGGCATGTTTAGTTCAGCCAAGTGTTTAACCAAAGGCTTGATTTTGACGATACCGTCAACCAGGGAGAATTCGGTGTGGAGTCTTAGGTGGACAAATTTAGGCTGCATTGTGTGATGCGGGTTAACAAGCAATTAGTCGATGGTGTCTCATGCCCAAAAACAGGAGTCTAGTTGACTATGCAACTGAATTCAGCTTTATTCTACTGGCAAATAATGATCAAGAATTAAACCATTAATTTGCCCAAAATGCTTGCTATTGCTGGTACATAACAATTCTTTATGGGCTAATGCGGTTGCCGCTATCAAGGCATCGCCCATCTCCATGCTGTGACTAAGGGCAAACTGGCGAACTAATTGCCGCGCATGATAAGAAATGGCATGGTCAATTTCATGAATCGTGAATTGCAACGCCTTGAGCATTTTTTCAAACACAAACAGCTCATGTTTATTGCGGCAAAACGGCACATATTCCATGTAAGTGACTGCCGAGATGGATCGCTGCTGCGTACTCATTATCAACTCCTTAGCTGACACCAAACCTCTACCCGCATAAATCATGACATTGGTATCAAAGATCATTCAATGAACTCCGCCGCCCCTTACGGATATTGCGTAATTCATCTTCTACAGATGCCGTGCCGACATCACTGTGCATACCGAAGAATTCATTCATCGCAGATTCTTGGTCTTGGGTATTGATGGT
>PMDM01000385.1 GCA_003155565.1 Methylococcaceae bacterium
TTGGCTTAATCCCCGAGTTTATTGGTCGCTTTCCCATATTGGCACCATTAGAACCCCTGGATGTAGACGCATTAATTCGGGTATTAACCGAACCAAAAAACGCATTGGTGCGCCAATACCAACAACTGTTTGCTTATGAAGGTGTTGAACTGAAATTTGAGCAAGATGCCCTGGTTGAAATTGCCGAAAAAGCCATCGAGCGTGAAACTGGCGCACGTGGCTTACGCAGCATAATGGAACATATATTACGAAAAACCATGTTTGATATCCCTTCTTACGATGACGTTGAAAAATGCATTGTTGATGCGGCTGTGGTTAAGGGAGAAGGGGAAATCAAGGTAATCAGGAAAACTGAAGATAAAATTAGGCAACAAGCAGGGCAACAGTAGATAGGTATCCATACAAATCATTTCGCCGTCATTCCGGCAGGGATTGCCGGAATCCAGAATACACGGATGTAGAAACCAAAAATTACAACGTGAGACTTATGAAAACCGAAGACAAAATCCGTAAGCAACTGGAAGAAAATCCGATAATTTTATATATGAAAGGAATACCGGCCAATCCACAATGTGGTTTTTCAGGTAAAACAGTCGGGATTCTAGATGCAACAAATATCCCTTATGCTTATGTGAATGTACTGGAAGCACCGTTTATCCGCGAAAAATTGCCAAGCATTTCGAATTGGCCAACCTATCCACAATTGTTTGTAAATGGTGAATTGGTCGGTGGCTGCGATATTGTCGAGGAGATGTCCAATAACGGTACTTTGTTGCCATTATTACAAACGGGCATTCCGAAAAGTTCAGCCGAAAATGACTCGCTATCAATCTATGATGTAGAGCAATTAGTTAAGAAAGGTATTAACGATGCCGACGTGATGATCGAAGGTGAAGGCTGTGATTTATTGATAACGGTAGTCAGCTCGCAATTCAAAGACTTAGCCCTGGTAAAGAAACAGCAATTGGTAATGGCAACGTTAAAAGACCCATTAGCATCAGGCAAACTTCATGCGGTTAGTGTAAAAGCTTATATGCCGGATGAATGGCAAGCTTTGCAGATGAACAAACCTAACGGGCTGTTACAAATACAGCTTTAATTTAGAATATAAAGTTACCTAGGAGCCAATGCCGTTAAGTTAAGAAAAAAGCTCCCTCTCCTGCTGGAGAGGGCTGGGGTGAGGAGCATAAAAATAAGGAAAAATGCTTTAAATTTTCCCTCATCCCAGCCTTCTCCTTTATGCCTTGCGGGTACTCAAAGGAGAAGGAGTTAAATCGCTTAACTTAAGGGCATTGACCCAGGTGTTACAGTAAAAGATCATAAAGTGAGGTGGTAAATGGCTAACGTTGGCATTTTTTTTGGAACAGACACCGGCAATACACGTCGCATAGCTAAAGATATATCGGTTAGTTTGACCTCAGCAATCGCCGCTAAACCGGTCAATATCCGTAATTCATCAGTTGACGACTTGATGAAGTTCGACACCTTGATTTTAGGTTCACCTACTTACGGTGAAGGCCAATTGCCGGGCTTATCCACCGGTAATGCGACCGAGAGCTGGGAGGAGTTTTTACCGAAACTGGACGGGCAGGATTTCAGCGGTAAAAAAGTAGCGATCTATGGATTAGGCAACCAAAAAGGTTATCCGGGTGAATTTGTCGATGCCATGTATTTCCTATATGAACGTTTTAAACAATGCGGTGCAACCATGATTGGTGCATGGGAAATTGACGGCTATAAATTTCAAAGTTCTAAAGCAGTCATTGATAACCGTTTTGTCGGCTTGGCGCTGGATCAGGACAACCAAAAAGACCTTACTCCCGCAAGACTGGATACTTGGTTAAAAATATTGGCAACAGCTTGGGAATAAAGGCAAGCCACTTGACGAAATACAAGCAGGTTAAACCGTTCGCCTTTATGACCTTTGGTACTGAACTTGTCGAAGGGTTCATGTTAAGCCGTCCATGGTTCGACAGGCTCGCCACGAACGGCTTAACCTTAAACTAACTTGCTCCAAGCAGTTATTCTGGTTAATAAACAAAGTAGCGCACAGTCTGATTAGGATTAGCTATGGCAAAAGATAAATACAAACCGGTTTGCACTTTTGATGAGTTACAAGGTGTCAGTTATTTAACGCGAAATATTCAGTATAAAAAACAGCCAACCTCTGCCATTTTATTTGTGTATGAAGGTACTCCCTATGCCTATGCCAACCATTGCATGCACATGCACCGCCCGCTCAACTGCGAACAGGATGCCATTTTTGATGAAACGGGAAAGTATCTGCGTTGCTCCATGCACGGCTTTATCTTCGACCCTAAAACCGGCGAGTGCCAAAGCCCGGTGTGTTTAGGGCAACGTTTGCAAGCGCTTCGTTTGGAAGATATCGAAGGCACACTTTTCTTTGCCGAAAAGCATCTGACACTGGTTGAATAAAAGGGCATTTCGATGATTGAAGAATTAGCCGTCGTGGTGAAAATTGAAAACTATCAAGTGTGGGTTGAGGGTGGGCAAAACAGCGCGTGCGGTGGCTGTCTTCAAAAAGCATCGTGTACAACTAATGCACTCGGCAGTGTGCTAAAGAAGAAATCTGTCCGGGTTGATAGTGATATTGAATTAAAAACCGGCGATCAAGTCACGGTCGCCATTGATGAGGCGGTCTTGCTACAGGCTTCCTTATTATTGTATTTGTTACCGCTAATAGCCCTGTTCATCGGTGCCGGAGTCGCGGACTGGTTGTTGGCAGATAACATTAGGTATGCAGACTTATGGATTGCTGCCAGTGCCTTATCAGGATTTTTACTTTGCTTATGGTTGATCAACAAAGCGCAAAACTTAATGATACTGGGTTACTACGCTCGTCCTCTCGTTGTAAAGAAAGTATAACCTTTCATGGCAGAATGAATGTTTGGGCAATTGATAAAGACATTCCGCTTAAGCTGCTGTTACTGGAGTTGGTGCATTGTTACGGTGAAGATACGCTGGCATTAAACGCTCAAGAACAACATTACCAGGCTATTGAAATTAGCGTCATGGACAATCCCAACCTCTCGGCTTATATCTACACCTTCGGCCAAAATACAGGGCGTTACGGCATAGACCTGAAATATCCCATTTCTGCCCATAATATTGTCGGTGGCAATGAAAACCTCGCATTAGATCAAACACTAGAAATAATCGCTATCCATCTTTTTTCATAAACTTTAATTATGCAGCCAGATCAACCTACTGAATGCCGTTACTTCGTCAGTTATACTGGCATTAAACTTCCGCTAAAACTGGTCAATGAAATTTCGGAAGTCGGTTTACTTAACCGAAATACTTATTTCCGTGGTTATTTTGATAACCAGGACAGGCTGTTGCTGTGCCAAAAAATCGTCTACGGTGAAGTTGAGTCCGAACACCAGTATAAATATTACGCTAACGGTGTCTTAAAGGATGCGCTAATAACAGAAGATGATGAAGTGCGTAAGGTTAATTTTGATGAGTCGGGTGAGATGGTGTGACTTGAAAGGGTGGGNNAACGCTTTTCTGCCCACCCTGTTTGCTGGAATTCGATTTGAAGCCAAAAGCTAAAAGGGCTGTGCGATTTTTTGCACAGATCCGTTTGAACGGACTGCTATGCGTTTTATTTCCTTTGCTAACGCACAGCCTATCTTTTCTGCAAGCAATACGGGAACAGCATTACCTATTTGACGCATAGCCTCTCCCCACGCACCTTTAATAATAAAGTCGTCGGGAAAAGTTTGTATTCGCTTAGCTTCAAATGTGGTGAAGTATCGAACACTTCCATCATTGAATCGGATCATATTCTCTCCGCCTGGAACGCCATGACCTCCAGCCTTAATTGTTTTTGACGGCCAATCAAAATCACTACCTGTGTGGCCTGGATAGGTGCGTGCGCCATCGCGAAAGATATGGTCGATTATTCCATGATTTGATTTTGGGTCTGGCGTATCAAATAAAGCATCTCGAATGGTTTGCCACGGCAGGGATTCTGGTTCAAACATACCGTATTTATTATATAGCCGAGCTATTTTTTCTTTAAGAGGGGCATTTAAAACAGGTCGCAATGATTTAGGAATCTTGTGGCGATCCCAGTATTCCTCTGTTATGTACATATCCCAAAGCAACCTATCTTCTGAGTGCGTTTCTAAAGGAAACGACCAGGGTAAACAAAGGTCAGATCGAATACCAACAATAACAACACGCTCCCGTGTTTGTGGGACACCATAATCAGCAGCATTGATTAGCTTGAACTTAACGTCGTATTTTTTCCCCGTGTAGCCGAACTTACCAATACTACGGAGTTCGTCAAGATGATCTTCCCAGCTTGAGTCTTTTTTAGATGCAAAGTCTGGATAACTCAATCTAAGGATAATGTATTCAAAGTAATCTGAAAAAGTTTGGCGAAGCAGCCCTTTTACGTTTTCAAAAACAAATGCCTTGGGTGCGAGTCTTTCTATGGCTCGAATAGCATATGGAAACATGTCCCGGCTATCTTGATCTGCTTTATGCTTGCCTCCTAGTGAAAAGGGTTGGCAAGGAGGTCCTCCCGCAACCATGTCACAAGTCCCAACACTGTCTAAGTCAAAATCTTTAATATCACCAAAAAAGACTCTATCAGGATCAAAGTTTTCAGAAAGAGATTCGCAAGCATGCTTATTAAATTCAACAAAAGCTGCATGTTTGAATCCAGATAGCTCCAGTCCTTTTGCTAATCCACCTGCACCTGAAAAAATTTCAAGGGTTTTCATGTTAATTACTCTAATTTTTTCAAGTGAAGAAGAATTTTTGAAATAATTAAATTTTTTTCTGCATGGATTCCATTACATTTGTTTGCCCATGTCCTACCTTCATGGATAACATCCCAATCTGACTTTGCTTGTTCATACCGACCACTGCCCGGGTCATGGTTGCCAAATCCATCAACAGCTGTATTCCAAAGTGGTCTATTCAGTTTGATTAGAGCAGCTTCGATTGTGCTGATCATATCCGAACCTTCGGCTTCGAAAATAACAAAACGGCACATGAAATCTTCAAGCGAAACCTCAGAACCTAAACTAATGCTTCTACTATGCTCCCGAAGCCGTCCATGCAGTTCGCGGGACTGATTTAGGGTATCGTCCGACGTGCGAGCCTGCCGCCATCCTTTGGGAACGGCCTTTCCGACATAGATAGGGTAATCATAGGAAAGACGATTTAACTCTGCATATCGTTTGTATAGAGGGTTTTGCCCTGTGTAATACAGAGCGTATACGCCCGTTCCTAAGAGAGATTTTGGTGGAGGAAGTGTGTGAACAGGAGTGCCATTGAAAAACCTAATAGCATCTTTGACTAATTCTGCAAACGCGTCATTTTTGTATACATGCTCATTTCGATCAAATGCTTGCTGCTTCATTGGGGGACACCCTCATGTCGAGGTGACAGATTTTAGCATATTGTGATATCTAATGAGCATTTGACGTATAACGCAAAGCTAACTGAGCGCAACACCCGAAGGAGCTAAAAAATGAACTGACTATGCCAGTAGTTAGCCGCATTGCTCGCGACCGATGCGCTTCACTAGGTCAGCATATCCTATAACTCTTGTGGAACAAGCTACATCTGCGATTGCAGATAATTATGAATACCAACTTTTTCAATCAGTTCAAGCTGGGTTTCCAGCCAGTCGATATGTTCTTCTTCAGAATCCAGGATATGGGTAAATAATTCACGGGTAACGAAATCGCTTATTGTCTCGCAATAGGCAATGGCTTCCCTAAGCAGGGGGACGGCGATAAGTTCAAGTTTTAAATCACATTGGAGCATTTCCAGCGGATTTTCACCTATCATCACTTTACCGATATTTTGCAGATTGGGTAGGCCTTCAAGGAAAAGTATGCGTTCGATGAGCGTGTCGGCGTGCTTCATCTCGTCAATCGATTCGTGATACTCCTTTTCATTCAGCTTATGGAAGCCCCAGTTTTTGTACATCCTGGCGTGCAGAAAATACTGGTTGATCGCGGTGAGTTCGTTTTCCAGCGCTTTATTCAGGTACTCGATGACTTTGGTATCGCCTTTCATAATATTTACTCTTGATTAGTGGTTATCGAAAATGCTAATTTGATTTTGGCTGTATTGAGCCTGCTGATTCTGAAACGAGCTATTTAAAGATCCATCGTTAGATTGATAGATAGGGCAAAATGATTCTTGAATAGAGATTAATTTTTGCTCAAGCAAAGCGTTAACTTCCTGATTACATTTTCCGCAATCTTTGCCTAACCCGAAACAATGCGTTAGTTTCTTGCGCGTACACATGCCCTGATCTATAGCCGTCCTTATTTGCGAATCGGTGACAGCCTTACAAACGCATATATACATAGTACCCCTTTTTACTATTAATACCATTGAGAAAATATTTAGCGTCTTCGCCGTTGTACGGTTTGTGGATCAACAGTTATTTGGCGATAAATTTCTACCCTGTCACCATCTTTCACCGGGGTATCCAGAGCGGCAATTTTGCCAAAGATACCTACTTTTTGGCTGGACAGGTTGATTTCAGGATAAAGTTTTAAAACGCCAGACAGGTTAATGGTTTCTTCTATTGTGCAGTTATCCGGTACTTCCAGTCGCATCCATAATTGTCTATCGCTTTCTCCGTAACAAACTCCGACGTTCATATTGGCTCCTTGTTTTATTCCTCTGTGGCTAAGGTGGGGATAGTTGATGTTGTTGCGGTCGCCGCCTTTATTAGGGCGATTTTCTGGTCAATGAGGCGTTTGCCGACAATCAAAAATGCCAGCATAATAAATCCGCCGGGGGGCAACGCCATCAACAAAAAGCCTTTGTAATTGGGAATAACGGTGACTTCCAGAAACCTGAACGATTCACCCAGCAATAATGACGCATTGGCGAATAGCGTTCCCGTGGCACTAATTTCCCGTGCTGCGCCGAGTGCGACCAGCACAATAGTAAAACCGATGCCCATCATCAAGCCATCCCATAAAGATTCTTTAACTGGTTGCTTGGAAGCAAAGGCTTCGGCCCGGCCTAATAAGGCGCAGTTGGTGACGATTAACGCGATAAACAAACCCAGCACTTTATAGAGTTCGTGCGCCCACGCATTCATAATAATATCAACAAGAGTAACTAAGGTGGCGATGAGCAGGACGAAAATCGGGATACGGATTTCATTGGGGATTAAATGCCGCGTCAGTGAAATTAGGCCATTGGATGCGGTAATTACTACCAGGGTAGCCAAGCCCATGCCCAAGCCATTGGTTGCCGTTCCGGTTACTGCCAGTAAAGGGCAAAGCGCCAGATTTTGCCCGAACACGATATTGTTATTCCAGATACCATCACTGGCGATTTTTCGATAGGTTTCCGATAAAAACATGGCCTTCACCTTTACGGGTTAATTAGCTGGGCTTGATGCGCTTTGAATAACTGTAAACCACGGTAGATAGCTTGTACCGATTTACGCGGGGTAATAGTCGCACCGGAAAATTGATCGAATTCACCGCCGTCTTTTTTAACAGCCCATTGTGCCTGGGTTAAATTGTCCAAAGAGCGGCCGACAAAATTCAATATCCAGTTTGATTTTGATACTTCAATCTTGTCGCCAAGACCTGGAGTTTCTTTATGGCTAAGCACCCGTACACCTAAAATATTACCATCTCGGTCAATGCCCATAATCATGTTGATAGCTCCAGAATAACCGTCTGGTGCGGTAAATTTATAACTTACTGCCGTGATGCTGCCGGATTTTTTTGCGATATAAACGGTGGTTTTATCTGCGCCTATATTAAATTCGGTGGATGGGATGGTTACCGTATCTTGCAGCATATCGTTATCATGAAGATTGGCGGGTACGACTTCTTCCAATGACTTAACTAAATCTTCATCTAACCGCTGTTGAATCGTACTTTCTGTGCTGCAATTGGTTACACCAAGCAAGACGCTGGCTATTAAGGCAAAGCCTGCCAGTACACCAGTTTGGAATTCCATTTTGGGTCTTAGATTCGCCAAATTTGAGGGTTGCAGCCAGTCTTTTAGGAATTCCTGAAATGAAATTGCCTGAGCTTTCAAGCGTTGGATGGTGGCCGGATCGACTTTCATATTAGGTACTCCAGCTTATGGTTTGGGTATTTCAAGTGGCTTACCTTTGCGGTCACGACCATAAATGCGTGGGCGGATATAGTGGTCGATCAAGGGCGTTGCTGCGTTCATTAGCAATACGGCAAAACCAGCACCTTCAGGGTAGGCACCCCAAGTGCGGATAACGAAGATCAATAATCCACAACCGGCACCAAACACCATTTGGCCCGTCGGTGTATTAGGTGAGGTCACATAATCGGTGGCAATAAAAAATGCCACGCACATCATTGCACCAGAATTCAGATGTATCATCGGGCTGATGTAGTGCTGGTTATCAACCATATGAAAAACGCTGGCTAACGCGGTTACTGTTAGCAATAAAGAAATGGGGATATACCACTGGATAATGCCTTGCCGAATTAACCAAACTCCACCCAAAGCCAGCAATATCGTTGACGTTTCACCCAAGCTACCACGCGTCCAGCCAGTAAAATTAAGCAAACCGGAATAATCTTTGAGGATGTCGGCTAATAAATGGTTTTGGGAAAACTCGGTTTTTATGTAGCCTAATGTAGTTGCACCTGTGACGGCATCTATGTTGTCCAAACCCATAAAGGTAATACGCCAGCTGTCGGCTATACCCGGCGACTGCGAGAAAAACAAAGGCGAAACATTCGCCCAAGTGGTCATCTCGATAGGAAAGGAAATCAGCAAAGCAACTCTCGCCAACATGGCGGGGTTGAACAGGTTTTGTCCTAGGCCGCCATAAACTTGTTTGCCTAAAATAATCGCCAGCCCGGAACCCACCACACCTATCCACCACGGAGACCAAGGGGGCAATGTCATGGCCAGCAACCATCCAGTCAAGATAGCGGAGCCATCCATAATGACGGGTTTGGCAACTCGCCCCGCCATTCGTATACAAATGACTTCGAATAGTACCGCTGATGAAACGGTGATAACAAACAGGTTTAACGCAGGCCAACCGAAACACCAGATACCAAATACAGTTGCCGGTAACAAAGCCAGCATGACTTGCCACATGATAAAGCTAACGCTGGATTTAACACCGACATGCGCGCCACTTGCAGGCTTGATGTGTGTAATCATGCCACTATCTCTTGCTCGGCAGCTTTTAACCGCTCGCGTTCTGCCTTGGTGGCAAGTCTGGCTTGCTCTTCTTCGCGTTGTTGCTGGGCGATCCGTTCCATACGGGCATTGCGTACGTCCATCAATCGTTTATTTTGCTCGGCTTTATGCTGCGCCTGTTGTCTGGCCATGACTTCGCCCGAAGCATATTTAAAATACTGCACCAATGGGATATTGGAAGGGCAGATATAGGAACAGCAACCGCAACTGATGCAGTCTTTTAAGCCAATATCCACCGCCGCATCCAGCTGATTAACGCGGATATTGTTCGCCATATCTAAAGGCCGCAATCCCGCCGGACAGACAGTGACACAACTGGCGCAACGGATACAGGGCTGTTCATCGGTATTCTTCAATTCGCTTTGCATTAATGCCAGTATGCCGCTGGTGGCTTTGACCGTAGGCAGCCCCGCGTGCGGCAAGGAATCGCCCATCATC
>PMDM01000462.1 GCA_003155565.1 Methylococcaceae bacterium
CTGAAGCCTATCAAGCTATGGGTTCGTTGGAGTTTTCCAAGAAATTGTTACTGGAAGCCAAAGTGGCAGTTGCGCCGGGCATCGGCTTCGGCCAGTACGGTGACGATCACGTCCGGTTTGGCTTGATCGAAAACGAACACCGCACTCGGCAGGCGATTCGGGGAATAAGGCAAATGATGAAGAAGGATGGGGTTGTATGAGTATTTTTGATTTTGCATCTCGATATGAAGACGGAGAATACAAAGCTTCTCAGGTAATCAAATTAAGCGAAGCGATACTCAATGAGGCGGATTATTTTAATGAATTACCAGATATCCCTGGTGTAGCGTTAATGATACCGCCATATTCAGAAATGTTGAGTAATATTAATGTTAACATTTTTGTGGATGCAAATAGAGTAATTGAGATAAACCCAACCCAAACACTTCCGATAATGGAAGTAGAAGGTATGTATACAAGGATATTGAAATACTTAGGTTACGAGCCAGAGTGGTTGAAAGATATCCGGTTATTTGGAATCGATGAACCTATTTTCCAATTGCAACCTGGGGAAATGGTATCTTCTGGTATGCAAAGAGGTACCTCCGGTTGCAAATTAACTTGGCAAGGTAGAAATGGGTTTGCTACAGCGGGACACGTAGCTCCTACAGTCGGCACACATATCAATGACAACGCAGGTTTTATTGGCGATGTTGTTTGGAGTAATGACCCAAGAGGACACGGTAAATCTATTGAAGCGGATTTTGCCGTTATCGAAATTTTGAGTAATTTATCTTTCCCAAATAATTCTAGCGGGTATGCTCAAGCTCAACCGTATGACGATGTTTATATTAAATCTTTGCAAGAGTTCAAAAAGACAATATAGTTCAAAGATAGCAGGTTATTCTCATTTTTTTCATATGGCTACCCAAAATGCAACGATAGGAAGTTGTTATCTAACTTTAGGTCAGATAAGTTTTCCAGGTGATTCTGGAGCAATAGCTTTTTTAAACAATGGAGACATGATTGGCCATGTAGTTGGTGCTAGTCCCCATATAATGAGTTTTATTCAAGATTTGACATATCAATTAGATGAAGCGAAGAAATTTAATTCAAATTTAACAATATGAGGTAAAAAATGCTTAATACTGTAGCTTGGGTCACACTTGCCTTAAGTGTATTAAACTGGATTTTATTTTTAATTGCCGCAATTCAGCAGTTATTTTCCAAAGTAGAAAACAGTCAAGTTGAAGCGCCTTCTTTAGGGCATACTCAGCAACATAGTATTGATGTAGGAAATATCGCAGAAAGAACAGGTTCTTTGGCTATATCTTTTCAAAAAGCTGGTATTGCTGGAACAGCAGCCGCAATGTCAATGATTTGCCTATTATTAGCTTTGATAGCATCTGGAATTGATAAGATAAGCCCGTAGATACTCTGTTCAAAGTCAAGCGCATTTCGTTGTTTTTGACTATCCGGCAGATACCGGAATCGTATAAAAACGGGTGTTGTCGAACGGCTTGTCGTATTTCAACATGCCGTGGATAGCATGGAGCAGTTTGCGCATCACCGCACAAACACCCTGCAATGGTTTTTTGCCGTTTGCCACGAGATGGTCGAAATAAGCCTTGACGTGCGGGTCGTGCTGTTTGGCGCTCAAGGCTGGCATATACAGGGCTGAACGGATGTGGCGGTTGCCGGCTTTTGATATCCGCGACTTCTTGTGGACGCTTTTGCCGGAGTCGAAGGCCTTTGGGTCAAGCCCTGCAAACTTCACCCATTCACGGTGGGACAGGTTGGGGGGCAGCAATAATAGTTCGCCCATGAGCGCAATGGCGCTGGTTTCGGCGATGCCCTTGATGCCGACCAGCAACTGTAGCGTCCGCCCCAGTTCGGGGTGCAGGGCAACCAAGGCCAACGCCGCTGCGGTTAACTGTCCGATGCGCTTCTCCAGTTGCGTAATGGCCAGTTTGGCATCCCTCAGCACCGCCTTGGGCGTTTCCTGGGTGGCGGCCAGCGCATGCAAGTGGTTCTTGCAGGCGGCTTTCTGTCCGGTGGGCGCACCGATGCGGCGGGAGAAACTGCGGAGGGCAAGCTTGCCGTTCGACGGCCTCGTCCACGCAACAAAGTCCATCCTTGCGGCATATTCGGCCAAGGTGTCGGCATCAACCGCATCGGTCTTGCTGTTTTTCATCAACACCTNNTGGCAAAGTTATGCGAGGCTTTGGGGTTCACCACCATCAGTGCTACGCCGGCATCGTGCAGCGCGATGGACAGGTCGAAATGGTAAATCCCCGTGGCTTCCAGGCAGACCTTAATGCCAGTTAGTTTTACCAACTTCTTCACCAGCCTGGCCCGGCCTGCGGGCGTGTTGGTGAACTTCTGGGGGTCGAAGGGCTTGCCGTCCTTGCGGATGACCAAGACCAGTTCCTCTGCGCCGACATCGACGCCTGCAAAGAGGGGTTCTTTAGGAAGCGGGGTGATTTTAGGTCGGATGTTTTTCATGGTTGTTTGTCAGGATAAGATAAAGAAAGTAGACTATCCATTGGTTCCCGACCCTGCACATG
>PMDM01000328.1 GCA_003155565.1 Methylococcaceae bacterium
CAAACCGGTTCCATCCTAATTTGCCCATGCAGGCATTCGGCAAACTTTTTATCCTGTTGTAAATAACTAGTTGAATGGCACTTATAAGCTTTTCTTCCGCCGCCATCCCTTGCAACAAACTGGCAATCTTGGGTACTTGATTGATCTCCGTATAAATTAAGGTGTGATATGGATCATTACTTGAAGAAATCTGTCCAATGGTCTGAATAAATGAGGGTCTGGTTAATAAATGCATATCATTGGCTGCTTATTGTTCTTGTCTTAGGCCCATAACTAAACTATCGAATTTAGATGCAGATACGGCTGTAAGAATATTAAATAAAAAAGAAATATACAATCCGTATAACTACCTATGCCAATTGATTACCGGACAATCTTATTCCCTTGTTATCATACTCGGAAAGCTAAAACGAATACCGACTACACTGGAACACAAATATCCTTTAAAGATAGTGTACCTGCCAAAACTTGATAAAACATTAAAGCAACCTGGGGCTGACTATGAACATATCAAAAACTCAGTTGATAACAATAATCGCCGCATTGATTGCGATCTTTTTTTATTTCGATTTTCAGGACTACCTAAGCCTGACTAAGCTGCAATCCCAGCAAGCAGCTATTCTTTCTTACTATACCAATCATCCTATCCTGATGCTGCTTGCCTATGGGCTTATTTATATCGCCATAACTGGCTTGTCGCTACCGGGTGCTACCATCCTCACCTTAGCTGGTGGTGCGCTGTTTGGCTTGCTTTGGGGGACGGTGATCGTATCATTCGCCTCCAGTATCGGCGCGACATTGGCTTTCCTCGCGGCGCGGTTTTTATTTCGGGATAACATTGAAAGCCAGTTTGCTGACCGCCTAAAGACAGTTAACGATGGCATTGCCAAAGACGGTGCTTATTACCTGTTTACCCTACGCTTAGTACCTCTGTTTCCGTTTTTCGTTATCAATCTGGTGATGGGCTTGACCGCCATGAAAACAACAACTTTTTATTGGGTCAGCCAGATCGGGATGCTCGCCGGGACGCTAGTTTATGTCAACGCGGGCACTCAACTCGCCACCATCAAATCCTTGTCAGACATAACTTCACCATTCTTGATTGGTTCGTTTGTGTTGTTAGGCATATTCCCTCTTATCGCCAAAAAATATGTCGAATATCGCACCCATGACAACCAACACAACCCCTAACTCGCTGACAGGTAAGCCACTAGTTTGACTAGTGGACTCCCAAGGCTTGGCCTTTAGATTCAGTGTTAATGATGGCTAAAAGAGTGATGATGTTGTAATTTTTCCTTGGGCTTGACGGTCACAAGGAGAAAATATAATGACAACATCATCTTACGAGAGCTTAAGCCATTCGAAATGGGATTGCAAATATCATCTGGTTTTCGTTCCCAAAGGCAGGAAAAAAGATTTGTATGGCAAGATACGTGGGTATCTTGGCCCTTTGTTTCGTGAGCTTGCGGCTCAGCGAAGCTGTGAAATACTAGAAGGTCATATGGTTCAGGATCATGTGCACATGTTGATTCGGATACCGCCCAAGTACTCAGTTGCCGAGGTGGTGGGTTATATCAAAGGGAAGAGTGCCATTTCCGTTGCTCGACAGTTTAGCGGTAGGCAACGCAACTTCAATGGGGAGAATTTCTGGGCTCGGGGTTATGCCGTCTCCACGGTTGGCTTTGAGGAATCCCAGATTCGCTCGTACATCAAAAACCAAGAGCAGTTGGATAGCAAAGGTTTTGATGAGAAAGGCAATTTTTAGGGGGTGATTTTGGCAGCCCTCGGGGCTGCTCCAAATTTCACCCATTGGTACAATCTGGCAGCCCTTGGGGCTGCTAACAACCGTCAAGCCCCCTGCTTCGCAGGGGCGTTATGACTGGGTTAAACCCAAGACTTTCGATAACAATATCATCGTTATCGGAGACGGTTCTGCGAGTTTAGTGACCGCTTACATTGCCGCAGCCGTCAAAGCAAAAGTCACGCTGATAGAAAAACACCGCATGGCCGGCGATTGCCTGAATACTGGCTGTGTACCGTCCAAAGCCCTGATAAGCACCACCCGTTTGCTTGCCAATGCCGCTAGGGCAAAGGAGTTTGGTATAGCCAAGATGACGGCAGAATACAGTTTTTCGGACGTTATGGAGCGTGTGCGGAGTGTGATTACATCAATAACGCCACACACGATTCTGTCGAACGCTACCAAAACCTGGGAGTTAACATCATTGAAGGTCATGCACGGATATTATCGCCTTGGTAAATTGAAGTTACCACACAGTCGGGAAAATAAACTCTAACAACCTTATCTATAGTCATTGCTGCTGGTACGCGTCCTCTAGTTCCTTCCATACCCGGCATTGAAAACATCGACTACTTAACGCCCGATACCGTCTGGAATCTTCGTGTACAGCCCAGGATTGTACTGGGTGGCCACCCTATCGGTTGTGAACTGGCGCAATGTTTCGCTAGATTAGGCAGCCACGTAACCCTTGTAGAAATGTCGCCACGGCTGTTATTGATTCGGCCTTATGAAGATTAACNNCAACAGGCCGAATCAATAATACGGGAAGACGAAGACGCTTCCGAACTGGTATTAGCACAATTCAAAAAAGCAGATATTGATGTCCGTCTTGGTCATACCGCAAAACAATTTATCATAGAGAATGGTGAGAAAATCCTGCTGGCAGAGCATGAAGAAAATACGATATGGCGTTATCACGTTTGGGGGCGTGGAAAAAAGGTTTCGTACACCCTATTTTCGTTCACAGGAATAAGTCCGCACGCAGACGCGTTATGCACAAGAACAAGCCGAGTACGAAGAAAAGTTCACTAACCGTGAACAGCAGCTCCACTTACAAAAATTGGCTGGCAAAGCAACCCAAGCTGAAGATCAACTCAGTTTAACCCATGAAGAACCTGCATTATGCCGCCCCATCAGCGATGGCCTCACTCTTAAACCTGTCTCGTAAAGCCGACCGTAAACTTTATTAACTCTTAGAATCTTTCTTGGATTTTTTCACAGCTTTCTTTTCTTTCGGACTCAGGGCTGGTTTTTTCTTGTCTTCTTTATTGCTCTTTTGTTCTTTGCTCATGGTACTCGCTCCAGTGTGATGGGTTTTTGAAAGTTCAAGAAAATGACAGCGCTATGCCAGTGTTTTGCATATTAATGTGGCTAAGTTTGACTGCCAAGTACAGCTTATTAAGCATACTCTCATGCACTAATAAGAACAACTTCTCACAGAGCATATCTCTCGTTGCTAAAGATCAAGGCCCAAAAGTTTGTGGAACTTCTCGTGATTGCGTAACAGGCGCTGTAGAGCCGTAGTTGACATGGCGTATTACGACGCGCGGGAAATGAAAATCGGATAGTTTGTGCGTCTCGGCAACCGCTGAAGTACAGGACGTACTGAATTCAGCAAACGCAGGAGCAGTTTGTCGTCCATGCGTTGCCCTACCCCCTGCATCCATGCAGTCGTAATCCAATCTACGACGCTAATTCCCCTACGGCCTTTTCGCATTAGCTAATACGCCATATACCCTAATACAGAGAATTCCCGCTTAAGCCCGTAATATTTCACTCCCTGACCTACCCTGCTAAACATGTTGCACCTGAAGCACAGGGAAGTTTGGTAGTGGGTTAAATCTGTGAT
>PMDM01000179.1 GCA_003155565.1 Methylococcaceae bacterium
GTCACGGTTTGACCAGGCTCATGCAAGAGTTTGGCGGAATATTTCTGCACTCGCGTGGCCTTGCCCGCCAACACAGGCACATCGGCGTTTTTGCAATATAATTCAAGCTCAACATCCGGCTTGAAATTTGCCGATGCCCGCCTGGGCGGCAATACTGGCATTCCGTGCATGCCTTCTGCTGCATTTAACCAGCCTGGCATACTGGCGAAGGCCAACAAACCGATGCCGGTTTGTTTTAGAAAATGGCGGCGCGATTGATACGTTGGAATGGGCATAAGAACCTCTCAGATGGACTCGTCAAACCATGCTGTCACTTACCTGCATCCATGAAAAAATGGCTAACCCTAAATGTGTATCAACGGGTCAGCCCATAAGGAGGATGTCATGTATAACGACGCAGTCATTATTGCACTATCGTCTTAACTGGTTTTGACATGAATCAAATAATCCAACAATTAAAGCTGGTACTGTAAGGTCAGTAGGCGATTTGATTGCCTACAAAATTAGGAAAATCCCAGCAATGAACTTTTGCTTATTACTATACTCCTAAAGTCGCAGTGATTTGCTTGCTGCCTCTTTCAATAATTAATAAGGTGATTTCAATGAAAAATGGTTACCAATCAATTGCAGCTATGTGTTTATTCGCGCTGATGACTGCAACAAGTAGCGCAGAGGATGTACAAAAATCTCCACCTATGCCGATGAAAGGCATGGGTATGGGCATGCATCATGGTATGGGCGGTATGATGGCGGGCATGACCGAAGAACAGAAAGACAAACACATGAGTTCGATGCAAGAACATATGCTGAAAATGCACGACCTATCCAATCAAATATTGGCCGAAAAAGATCCAGCTAAAAAAGAAGCGCTCAAAAAACAACAACTACAGTTAATGAAATCACATCATGCCGAGATGATGGAAAGTCATCAACAAATGCCGATGAAATAAACAGCTAGGTTTAGTTAATTTTTGACGAAAACATAGCCATGCTTATGCAGCCTAACAATCCCCCAATCCCTCTGACAATGCCGATAGGTTAAGCCGTCATACCGGTAGGCAATGGCGGGCGAGGATTCCATACCCTCCGCCGCACTTCCTCCATCCATGGAGGTCGGCGGCGAGGATTCCATATCTTCTTCCGCACTTTTTTATCCATGGAAGGTCGCTGGTATCCAGAACACAAGGATGTGTTTGAAGATTGCCTTCCCTGGGTTTCGGCATTCCCTGCCGGAACGACAGTATTTTCTTAAGACATATCTGAACAAGATGATTCCGTACGTGGTGAGCTTGTCGAACCATGGGCGGAATCAATCAAGCTCACCACGTACGGAACCAATGTGTTACCGTTCGTCGAGAGTCTCTCGAAGGGCTTAATCGGGAGAGATTCTCAATGACAGTGTTCAGTGTGGTAATAGTGTCTAACTGCCAAAATAACTTTGATACGCCTTAACAACAGCGACACCTGATAACATCAAAAAGAGTGTCCCTCCGATTTTGTGCAGCAGTTCCAGGGAGATTTTTTCCAGTAATTTCCGTCCTGCTAAAACGCCCAGAGCAGACGTGGTTCCTAGTGCCAAAGTGGATCCTAACCATACGCCCACAGGGCTGCTTGCGCTACTCAGGGCAACAACAGCAAGCTGGGTTTTATCGCCAAATTCAGCGACAGTAATCAATAAAAAAGTGGTAAAAAATATCCCATGCCCACTTTTTTCTTTAAATTCTTCGTGTGGTTCTTCAACTTGGGTACGTAGTGCTTGTATGCCGAAGACGATAAACAATACGGCGACCGCCGCCGCGATCACATATTCAGGCAACCAACTGGCGATTGCCTTACCAAAGCCGACTGCCAACGCATTCAACAGCGCAAACGCAGTGAGCGCACCTAACACCACAGGAACAGGCCGGTGCTTTGATGCCAAGGCCATACAGACCAGTTGGCTTTTATCGCCCATCTCAGCAGCCAATATTAAGGCAAAACTGGTTGCCGCAGCCGTAAGAATGGCTTGTACTTCATCCAGCGGAAAACTTGAGAAAAACAGGTTTAATTTGTCGATAAACTCATAGAACGTATCGGTTGATTGCAACGATGCGATAAAAGTCTCTACATAAGTTTGCAGTTTATCCATGTAGTCATTTATAGGGTATTCGGGTTATTCTTAGCAAAAACATCAACCCAGCGCATTATCAACAATCATCATGACAATAAAACCGATCATTAAAGAATATGTCGCACAACGTGAACGTCCCTTTGCATGCGTTTCCGGGATAATTTCTTCACTGATAACAAACAACATTGCGCCCGCTGCAAAACCCATCGCAATCGGCAAAACCGATTGAAAAAGCGTGACCATGGTAATCCCTAGCAAGCCGCCAACAGGTTCAACCAGACCTGTCGCCGTGGCAACGCCTATAGCCCGCCAGCGATTGTAGCCCAAACTGACCAAAGGGAGCGCAACGGCTAATCCTTCGGGAATATTTTGCATGGCGATAGCAATGGCTAATACCAAACCGTTTTTCATTTCACCCGACCCAAAGCTGACCCCAACCGACATGCCTTCTGGAAAATTATGGATAGTGATAGCTATTACAAACAGCCAGACTTTTCTAAACGAATTAATTTGGGTATCGACGACTGCATCAAAGTGTGGATGTGGTAATTGATTATCGGCATAATGTAGAAAGAAAGCCCCCAACAACATACCTGCCGATACCACATAAATCCCTTTTCCCGGCCAAAGCCCATTACCGAAATGAATGCCGGGCACCAGCAGCGAAAAAGCTGTTGCCGCCAACATGACACCCGCTGCGGCACCTAACAGGCTGCTAAACAGGTTATTTGAGATGTTCTTAAAAAAAAGGACAGGCAACGCCCCTAAACCCGTCGCCAATCCCGCGAGGATACTGGCAATAAATCCGATGACGACCAGTTTGCCAAAAAGCAGATATAAGCTGCCGAATATGGCCAACTGCGAAAGCAGAAATAAACCGGCTATGCTCAACCAACGTTGCATAGTCGGTAAAGCCATCAGCGTAATAAATTGGTCATTGGCTTGAAGCCTTGCGACCTGCACTTCGTAGAGGTTTTGTAGTTTTGCGAGATTTTTTGTTATGACTGTCATAGGATTTTCCTGTACACGCCTAGTGATAGACTTAGAGTCAAAATAGGACTTCGATCTTTATATTGCACCTTCCTGCTGGATTGATTCGTTTAACTAAATCAAATCAGTAGATTCATCACGCAGCCAAGACAAGAAAGTCCTAACGCCCAACTTGTTTATATCATGACATAGTGATTTTTATAAGATTTGATGTACATCAATTTTGATTTAGTTTCTCAGATTTGCTTTAAAAACATAGAAAAACTTAGACATGACCGAGCTAATCACTAATTTTTCAATTTCCACGAAAACGAACAAACTGGATACCACCCCGATAATGTACTCCCAGGTATGGTTGCATAACTAACTTTTTACAAGTGTTTCAATTCGATAAAAGCTTAATATCAGTTATCGCCATCAATAGTCACTTGCCGCAGTGTGTGGTTTGCGATCATCAGGTTTTCGTCGGTAGCTACGACCCATGCCGATACCTTTGAGCTTAACGTTGAAATGCGGGAACTACTGGTTTCATTGGCGGGTTCGTCAAGTTCAAGCCCCAACCATGCAGCCTGATGGCAGACTTTTGCACGGATGACGGCAGAATGCTCACCAATCCCGCCAGTAAATACCAGCGCATCAAGGCCTCCAAGTGCCGCGACCAACGAACCTATTTCACGCCCGACGCGATATACGAACAACTCGATAGCCTCTTTCGCGTGCGGATCGACGCTGGCAAGCAATGTGCGCATGTCGTTGGAGATACCAGAAACACCGAGCAGTCCGGATTCATGGTAAAGGAGTTCCTCCAGAGCGTGTACATCCATATTGTGCCGATCCATGAGATAAAGCAACACACCGGGATCGATATTACCGCAACGGGTACCCATGACTAGACCGTCGAGAGGAGAAAGCCCCATAGTAGTGGCGATGCTGCGCCCCTTATAAATTGCACATAGGCTGGCACCGTTACCTAAATGCGCGACTATGATCCGTGCGTCCTGAAGTGCTGGGTCAAGTGTAGGCAATACAGAGACAATATATTCATAGGACAAACCATGGAATCCGTACCGGCGAACACCCTCATCGAAATAATGTCTCGGCAGTGCAAAACGTTGCGCGATTTCGGGTTGTACGCGGTGAAAAGCGGTATCAAAACATGCCACTTGCGGTAATGACGGTATGGTTTCTAGCAACACGCGGATAGCTGCTAAGTTGTGTGGTTGATGAAGCGGTGCCAAGGGGACGAGGTCTTCCAGTTCCGCCAGAACTTTTGCATCAATCAGGATCGGAGCTGAGTAGTGTTGCCCGCCGTGGACGACACGATGCCCCACCGCCAGCAATGTGCCTTTCGCGAAATACTCCCCTAACCAGGCGCGGATGATGGTGATTGCGTCCGTGTGGTCGTGGGCTTCGTCAACAGAAAACGTGCGTTCAACCAATACTACACCATGTGAGTTATTTACCTTGAAGTTAGGCTGGTTGCCGATGCCTTGAATTTGTCCGGTAGCATCTGCAACAAGCTGGCTTGATGACGCATCCTGTTGGTAGATAGCGAACTTTATGCTTGATGAACCAGAATTAATGACCAGTAAGCAGTTATTCATGGCGCTCTTGTATTATTCAACACTTAACCAAAAAATCAGTTGGACCTAAATATCACAGTTAGGGTAGCTGGCAGACCGTTCGTGCTGAGCCTGTCGAAGCATGAACGGTCTGCCAGCTATTTCATCCAATAGGTGAGCAATCCAAAATCCCGCTCTCACCCCCTTCGACAGGCTCAGGACAGGCTTCGATACACCTTGCTGCGCAAG
>PMDM01000207.1 GCA_003155565.1 Methylococcaceae bacterium
TGTGAGTTTTGCAAGAGGCTCACCTTATAACTAATTAAACCATTCCAATGGAGTTATAGAAGAAATATTGTGAAAAAATTGAAAATTTTGGGTATTAAATTTACAAATATCGTTTCCATAAAGCATCAAATAAAGTACATCACGTAAAATTTAGTAAACGCGTAGATATCCANNCTTGGTCAGCGGCTTCGGAATTCCAGCCTTAGCCCAGGCCGATCTCGGCAACTTCAATGTCACCAACAACTGTCCGGCGACCAAAAGCCTTCACCCAAACGACAACCCAGGCCACGTCACCGTGACATCCGGCGAAAACTACACAGCCATCAACCTGAACAAACCCGGTGGCTCTTATGTGCTATTGCTGATTCCCGGTTTCCATCCGACACAACGCTGGGTCAAATTGACCTGCGGGAAACTGGTTAACGGCCCCGTAAATGGTGGCGAAGGCCAAAAACCGACAGGGGGCGAATCCAGTGCATCCAGCAAATCCGGTAAGTTCTTGCTGGCCGCCAGTTGGCAACCGGCCTTCTGCGAAAGCAACTCGGGCGAAGGCAAGAAGGAATGCGTCACGGAAACAAACGACCGCTTCGATGCAACCCATTTCACCCTGCATGGACTGTGGCCTCAACCAAGGGGAAACTATTACTGCATGGTGTCGGCCAACGATAAGCACAACGATGAAAACCACAATTGGGACAATCTTCCTGAGCCGGCACTGTCATCCCAAGCCCGCACCGAACTGGACAAAATTATGCCTGGCACGCAATCCAATTTGCAGCGGCACGAATGGATCAAGCACGGCACCTGCTTCGGGACTGGACCAGAAGCGTATTTCCGAACGGCTGAATCACTGATAGGCCAGCTTAACAACTCGGAGCTTCAACGTCTAGTGGCAAACAATGTCGGCAAAGAAGTGGGCACTGCCGATCTGCAATCCGCCTTTGAGCAAACCTTCGGATCCGGTTCGGCAGGCGCATTGAGTATCGAGTGCTCTAAGGACGGTGGGCGCACATTGATCAGCGGCATTTCGATCAACTTACAGGGCGTTCTCGACCAAGCGACCAAGCTGCAGAGCGTTCTGGATCTATCGCAACATCCAAAGCCCCAATGCACTCAGGGTGTGATTGATCCGGTCGGCGCGAATTAACCCAGAATGCCTTTAGCTTGTAATAAGGCCATAATCGCAAAGCTACAGTAAAGGAATCTGACCATTTCAGAATTTTTGAATTGATCAATTCTTGACGCGAACTTTCTCCAAGAGTAATGTTTATCTAGGCGAAAAGAAGCAAAATCAATAGGATCAAACTCTTTAGTAACCGCTGTATAAATGGATTTATCATTCCGACCACCAGGAAGAATCTTGACAAGTCTGTAAATGGCTTGCAATTTGTACAAGCAAGATTTCTCGCTTCACTCGAAATGACATTAAACCAGCGTTTCCTTAGAGAAACACTGATACACTCCTACGATTGGGCGATTGAACGGAAACTGACATATCTCGTCCATGGTTAGTTTGTCGAACCATAAGCGAAATGGGATTGTATACAACCTCTTAAAAAAAAGGATAACTAATTATGACCAAGCCTGATTTCAAAATGATGTGGTTAGCATTTCCAGACCACACCAAGTATCCAACTCTACGTGACCTGCATACTTTTATCGGCGGCGCTCTGGCCAAGAATATCGACGTGCCAGGTTTTGGCGTAAACGGCAATACCTGTGCTGCCCGGATGTCCCGAGCCCTCAATTACGGCAATATGCCGATTACAGCAGAACTCACTAAATCTCTGGGAATTTCCACCATGATCGGCGATGACGGAAAACTTTACATTTTCCGCGTACGGGATATGAAAAAGTACTTGGCATCGGCTTTAGACATCACACCCATCAAGGTCTCAAAAGACTTCGACAAAGCGTTTGCCGGTCAACAAGGTATCCTGTCATTCGATGTGAAGGGCTGGAGTGATGCCAGCGGTCACGTCGCACTTTGGAATGGTAGCGAATTCAGAGAACCGCATGATGATTATCGGCGTCTAAAAGACAATCCCGCTACGCCACAGATGGAACCGACCACAAAATTAATGACTCTATGGCCACTATGACTCAACACTCTCTCGCATTTAAAGGATTTGGCCTTTCAACGAAATATATCAAATCCATTTCTCGCGCCAGGCTATTAAAAATGGCGGCACTTGTTTTTTTTTCAGCCACGACGCATGCCGGCCAAAAACCGACTTCAAGTGAAATGCTGCAAGCTAGCAATTATGTGCTTGCCGCATGTATTATGGATCGGTATGCAGGAACGCCGCTTTCAACCGAAGCCGATGCCTGGGCCTCGGGTTTAGTGGAAAACGGCAGTTTGTCGGCTGGCGTCTATCCTGCACTAGCTCTTCTAGCCAAATCCGCTCCTAACCCTGGCATCACTCAAAATGGCATCACAATGCGTATGCAAAGTTGTATTGATTTTGTCAACTCCCGGAATTTCTTTAAACGAGTGAAAAGGGTTCTCCGCCACTAAAGGAATAATTGGCTTCCTAATCTGAAATAAAAAGTAAACTAACTGTATTAGGATTTTTAATTGGTTAACACTTGACGTGAATTTTCTCCAAGAGCAATGATTAGGTGGCCGAATAATAAATCCATCGAAGCTCCCCTACTTTTCTGACTTGTGATGTTTTCGGTTACACTCTTAAAGCGAGAGTGAAATACCTACCGGAAATCCGGATGGAAAGTACGAAGCGATTGCTGCAAGACGACTATACATCGCCCATTCCCGCAGAACTGCACTGGGATCAATGGGCAGACAATGTAGGACTGTTAATCAGATAATTAAATATGTCATTAGACGATATGAACATAAAACTTATCATATGGTTTTTATCTATATGTCTTCACTGTAAGCTCTAAAATAATGGACGCTGAATGATAATATTCGCTACATTAGTAGATTATCGGCGTAATAGGTATTCTCATGCCTCAATATGACAACGACACACAACAAGTACATGAGGTGATTGATGCCGTGTACCGATCCCACTCTCGCCACGTATTTGCCACTCTCGTTCGCTTGCTTGGTGACTTTGATGTTGCTGAAGAAGCATTGCATAATGCGTTTAGGGCTGCCCTGGAGCAATGGCCGCACGATGGCATTCCAGCCAACCCTCGAGCTTGGTTGGTTTCGGCTGGACGTTTCAAGGGGATTGATGCCATCCGTCGCCGCACCCGGTTTGAGCCATTGCCGGAAGATATTGAAGAACAACTCGCAATTGATATAAGCGATAAGCTGGATGGTGAAGGAATCGAGGATGATCGTCTCAGGCTGATTTTTACCTGCTGCCATCCGGCCTTGCCGTCAGAAGCGCAAATAGCGCTAACCTTGCGTGAAGTGTGCGGCCTGACCACCGAAGAAATTGCCAGTGCTTTTCTGGTTACTGCGCCTACATTGGCTCAAAGGATTGTGCGGGCAAAAACCAAAATCCGTGATGCACGTATTCCTTATCAAGTGCCTACGCCAGACATGCTGCCGGATCGAATGGACAACGTGCTGCGCGTCGTTTACCTGATCTTCAACGAAGGTTACTTTGCATCATCGGGCGGATCGCTGACGCGCCCAGAACTTTCGGAAGAGGCGATTCGTTTGGGCAGGTTGCTAGTTGAATTATTGCCGAAGCCCGAAGCGTTAGGGCTTCTGGCCTTGATGTTGTTGCAGGAATCGCGCCGAGCAGCACGAAGCCTTCCGTCAGGTGATTTGGTGTTATTAGATGACCAAGATCGTACGCTTTGGAATGAAGGCTACATCGCAGAAGGCTCAATATTGGTGGAGCAAGCCTTATCGTCAAGACAATTCAGTTCTTATACGTTTCAAGCCGCAATTGCCGCCGTCCATGCTAACGCACCCAATGCCAAAGCTACAGACTGGTCTGAGATTGTTGGGCTGTACGATGTCTTATTAAGCATCAACCCCTCGCCTGTTATCGAACTGAACCGTGCGGTTGCGGTAGCAATGCAGGTCGGGCCTTTGCAGGGTCTTGCGCTTATCGATTCAATCCTGGCACGGGGCGAACTCACCGATTACCACTTGGCACACTCGGCACGGGCAGACCTATACCGGAGGCTGGGGAGAATGCCTGAAGCTAAAGCATCCTATGGACTTGCCCTCAGTCTATCCCAACTTGAGCCCGAACGCCGTTTCCTAGAACGTAGACTGCGCGAATTGCAGTGGTAACACAGTCCGCTACTTATTGATTCGGCCTTATGAAGNNTAACTTCCGTTCGCCTTGAGCCTGTCGAAAGGCTTATGTGCTTCGACTCACTCAGCACGAACGGTTCAAACATCAACAGGCCGAATCAATAATCTGTGGTTGTTATGATAATTATATTGGCTCATTCATCAACAATAATGTCGAAACCACCGTAAATCATGCGTTTGCCATCGAACGGCATTGGGTTAGTGTCAAACTGTAAACGAGGGTCGGACATTGCCTTCTTCATCCCTTCGTCCCGTACTTTGCGCGAAGGCCATAATATCCATGAGAACACAACAGTTTCATCATCTTGACATTTCACCGCCATCGGGAAAGAAGTGATTTTTCCTTCTGGCACATCGTCGCCCCAGCACTCGACCAGCTTGAGCGCACCGTGTTCCTTGAATACCACCGCCGCAGCAATAGCGTGTTGTTTGTAGATTTCTTTGTTTACAGTAGGCACGGCTGCTACAAATCCATCAACATAAGACATACATATTCTCCTTTCATTGAGTTGAGTTGGCTATTAAAAGACAGTTGCAATCAATAGTCGTTCAGGAAGGTTTGGGTTTGAAATACCTACCTTCACACTTTTAGTCGAATGGCGTAGACCCAAATCGACAGCACTGATGAAAAAATTATCTCTCTCCAATACCCAGATGTCGAAAATCGACTTTCCCAAACGACTATAGGATACGAAGATATTTTTATGACCAAACCGGAGAAAACTATGAAATACCTATGCCTGATCTGTGCCGAAAAAGTCATGGAGCAAATGACGGAAGCCGCTGCGGAGCAACATTTCCAAGAATATACCGAATTTACCAATGCTATCAGGGCGAGTGGACACTATATTAGCTGTAATCGGCTGCTACCACCGGATGCTGCGATTACCGTTCGAGTACGGAACGGCAACGTCACGACAACTGATGGGCCTTATGCGGAGACCAAAGAACAACTCGGTGGCTACTACCTTATCGAGGCCAGGGATTTGAACGAAGCGATACAGGTTGCATCACGAATTCCGGGCGCATGGCTTGGCTGCGTTGAAGTGCGGCCTATTGCAGAAGACGAGCAGACGCTCAAGGCGCTGGGATTTTTTAATTCTGGCACTTCCCGGTAACAAAAAGGTCTCTTTTGTTGAGTGGAGATCGACCCAGAAGATAAAAATAAAATTATTTATCAAAGAATGTCGATCTTGTTATTACTCATTCGACTAACAGTGTAGGCAAAATATTCCAATCATTAAATCCTAAACAGGAGAATAATCATGACCACGAAAATCAAACCCATACCAGAAGGCTACCACACACTTAGTGCCTATCTGACAGTCCGGGGAGCATCCGATGCGCTTGAGTTCTACAAAAAGGCTTTTGGCGCAACCGAATTATGCAGGCTTAATATGCCCGACGGAAAAATAGCCCACGGGGAATTCAAAATTGGCGATTCGATCTTCATGATCTCGGATGAAAATCCAGAATGCGGGTCTACTTCCCCTGAAGCGTTGGGTGGTAGCCCGGTCACACTACATCTCTACGTGACCGATGCGGATGCCACCTTTTCCGATGCTATCAAAGCGGGAGCCACAGAAAAAATGCCGCTAGCAAATCAGTTTTGGGGAGACCGCATGGGCAAGGTGGTCGATCCTTTCGGCCATCACTGGCTGATCGCTACACACATTGAAGATGTTGATCCAAGTGAATTCCAAAGCCGAATGGAGGCTTGCTTCGCGGCAAAATCAGCGTGAGACGGATTGCATAAAGCAGCAGTATGGCTAAACAACGTTCAGCCTCTCAACCGCGAACTATTTGGTGCAAACGATTACAAAGGTTTTATATCAACCTAATGAAGGGGCAGTTATGGATACCAAATACAAACAACATGGCGCATTCAGTTGGTGTGAATTGCTGACCACCGATGTAGCGGATGCCAAACGCTTTTACAGCAAGCTGTTCAATTGGACGCTGGAGCCTGGGCCTTTGCCCGACATGGAGTACACGCTAGTGAAATCCGGCGCGGAGCAGATGGGCGGTATGATGGCTATTCCACCCCACGCCCAAGGCATGCCGCCTAGCTGGGGCATTTATGTCACCGTGGATGACGTAGATGCCACCGCCAAGCTGGCCGTGGAGATGGGTGGAAAGCTCTGTTTGGGTCCGCAGGACATTCCCCAGGTCGGGCGCTTCTGTGTGTTACTAGACCCGCAGGGTGCCATGATCAACATTATCACTTACACTTACTCACCACCAGCCGAGTAAGGAGCCAATATGCCTACCCAAATTTATGTGAATCTACCCGTAAAGAACCTCAATCAGTCTATCAAATTCTTTACCCAACTCGGTTATACATTTAATCCCCAGTTTACGGACGATACCGCCACCTGCATGATTGTGTCCGAGGATATTTTCGTCATGTTGTTGACCGAGGCCAAATTCAAGACTTTTACCCCAAAAGCCATTTGTGATGCCACGAAAAGCACGGAAGTGCTGATCTGTTTATCGTGCGAAAGCCGGGCAAATGTCGATGAGATGGTGAAAAAAGCCGTCGCTGCTGGTGGCACAACTTATAACGAACCACAAGACCATGGCTTTATGTATGCACATGGATTCCAAGACTTGGACGGGCATATTTGGGAGTTGATTTATATGGAGCCTGACGCAGTAAGTGGTAAGTAGTCTGGATGGAGCTTGCGGAATCCGGGGGGTCGAGGCTTCGATGTCCCGTATTTCGCAAGCTACATACGGGCTACGCACTAACCTTAAACAACTTCAAACACAGGAGAAATAACATGGCTCAATTCAACTCATATCAACCAAATCCTGAACTAGACCTCATGTTTGAGCGTGTGATTGACGTGCCGCGAGAGCTTGTTTGGGCGGCTTGGACAACACCGGAACAACTTAAAAAGTGGTTTACTCCCGCACCGTGGAAGACCGTGGATTGTGAAATTGATCTTCGCCCAGGCGGAATATTCAGTACCATGATGCGCTCACCAGAAGGGCAGGAATTTCCTAACCTCGGTTGTTACCTCGAAGTGATAAAAAACGAAAGACTTGTTTGGACTAATGCCCTTGAACCTAATTTTCGGCCATCTAAACACCCTGTTGAAACTCCTGGGCATGAGTGTGCAGAATTTTCATTTACAGCGGTGATTTCCCTTGAACCACGCGAAAAAGGCACAAAGTATACGGCGCTAGTTATGCACTCTAATAAAGAAGACCGTGCCAAACATGAAAAAATGGGCTTCCAAGAGGGCTGGGGGACGGCGCTTGATCAACTCGTTGCCATGATCAAAAAAATATAGAATGATGCTCTGCAAACCAATATCCATGCGGCTTGCAGAGCCTTAAACAGGAGCAATAAAATGTTTAAACTTATCGCAATAATAGTCATCGTATTGATTGTCGCCGTGCTTATTTTTGCCACAACCCGACCTGATACCTTTCGCGTAGAACGTTCGGCAAGTATCACAGCACCGCCCGAGAAGATATTTCCCCATATCAATGATTTTCACCAATGGAAGGCATGGTCGCCGTGGGAAAAAGTTGATCCTGCGGCAAAAGCTACCTTTAGCGGAGCCGCCAACGGTGTAGGCGCAGTATATGAATGGAACGGCAACAAAGAAGTTGGACAAGGACGCATGGAAATCATTGAGTCAGCTTCTCCGTCCAAGGCGGTACTCAAAATTGATTTCATCAAGCCATTTGAAGGCCACAATATCATCGAATTCACGTTAGTCCCGCAGGCTGATACGACGACGGTAACACAAGCCATGTATGGTTCGAGTCCCTATCTATCGAAAGTTATGTGCCTATTTTTCAGCATGGATAAGATGGTTGGTTCAAAGTATGAGGAAGGGCTTGCCAGCTTAAAAGCCATCGCCGAAAAATAAACGGATATTCAGCGAGTGGGGCGCGTATGACACAGTCACCACCGTAGAATGGGTGTTCACGTCCGGCAGACAATACCACTTTTGTCAGCGACACCAACTCAGGTTTTAGTGGCGATGGCAATGAAACCGTAAAACAAGCTTTCGATTCAACGGGAGGGTTTGCGCTGGTGCTGGCTGGAGCGAAGGCATACATTGAATACAACATCAGCTTAAATCTCATCGCGGGTCGTTTTCCTGATGGACACTGAAAGTCATATAAATTGTCTTAATTATTCAGCGCGTTACGCTGAGCTTATCTGAACATAGCCACTTTAAATTTAGGAGTAAATATCATGCAAAAAATAACCCCATTTTTATGGTTTGATAATCAAGCCGAAGAAGCGATGAATTTTTATGTNNAGCTTGATGGGCAAGTGTTTACAGCTCTTAATGGCGGCCCGATGTACAAGTTCACGCCAGCGATCTCGTTTGTAGTGCATTGCGAGACGCAAGCAGAAGTTGACGAGTATTGGGAGAAACTTTCCGCAGGTGGGAAAGAAAACCAATGTGCTTGGCTGGATGACAAATTTGGCGTGTCCTGGCAGATTGTTCCCAATGCCCTCATTGAATTATTGAGCGACCCAGACNNGAAAGCGGGAAGGGTGATGCAGGCCATGATGCAAATGACGAAAATCGATATCGCAGCTTTGAAACAAGCCTATGAGCGGATGGATTGAGGACAGTAGGGCAAACAACACTTAGCCCATCAACCGCGGAATGAAGTTCAGTCCTACGGAAGACAGAGCCAAGCGCGATAAATCAACGCTAAGAATACAATCACGGAGACAAAGATGAAATATATGCTGCTGATCTATCTCGACGAACACACGTTAAGTGAGGTCGAACGGGAGGAATGTTATCAAGAGTCTACCCAGCTTGCACATCAGCTTAAAGCTAGCGGCCAGTATCTATCAGCCAACCCCTTGCAGCCAACCGCACTGGCGACCAGTGTTCGTGTGCGTGATGGCAAACAATTCATCACCGACGGCCCGTTTGCAGAGACCCGTGAACAACTGGGCGGCTACTATCTAGTCGATGCCAGCGATCTTGATGAAGCGATCAGCATCGCATCCCGAATTCCGATGGTACGCAAAGGAACGGTCGAAATTCGTCCGGTGATAGAGATCGAAGGATTACCAATTTCTTAGGACTGCGAAGTGTTTTTGTCTGCTTTCAGGCACCAATTGCAGTCATCGCCATGCCGTCTATACGGCGCATCAATAAGATTAATTTTTCTTATTTAACGCTAGCTGTTCCGCCTTGTTATAACGTATCGATGAATATACCGACAGCGCTATTAATACCGCACCAACCAACCCCGTCACCACTTCACTGATATGGTAGCGCATACTGACCAGCATAATGCCCGCCAATACGCCTATAGCGTAATGGGCACCATGCTCTAAAAAGACGTATTCATCCAGGGTTCCCTTGTTGACAAGGTAAACCGTCAAGCTTCGAACAAACATGGCCCCGATTGCAAGGCCAAGCATGATGATGACGACATCCTGTGTAATCGCAAACGCGCCGATAACGCCATCAAACGAGAATGAAGCATCAAGCACCTCAAGATAAATAAAATTCATTAAGCCCGCTTTTTTTACGACCTCGGTTGCCAGCTCTCCTTGCTCCTCATCTTCAAATAATGCGGCGAGGCTATCGACGATTACAAACAAAATTAAACCTGAAATGCCAGCCACCAAAGCATCCAGGCGAATCTCCAGCGGTAACCAATTTTGAATTACTAGTAACAAACCCAAAGCCAAGATAATTTCAATCGCTTTGAGTTTGCCCAAGGCAGACACGCGTTCCTCGATTCGCCCCAGCCAATGCAGTTCCTTGGCATCGTTTAAAATAAAGGAAAAAAACACCATCAACAAAAACATGCCACCGAAAGCTGAAATCTGTACGTGAGCACTGTTTAAATGCTGCGAATAAGTCGCCGGATCTTCTAATGCCATTTGAGCAACGCTGACAAAATCAAGACTTGTAGCGACCGATACAATCAATACCGGGAATACCAGCCGCATCCCGAAGACAGCGATTAAAATGCCCCAAGTCAAAAAATAATACTGCCACCGTTCAGTCATTCGCTTTAATACGGAAGCATTAACAACGGCATTATCAAAGGATAAGCTAACCTCAAGGATTCCCAGTATGATGGCGATAAACACGCCGATCATACCACCCCACCAAAAAGCGGCGGTCAGGCAAAGGACTGTAATAAAAAAAGAAAGACGAAAATGTTGCATGAAATACTCGAGTGGTTTAAGTCGCACAACTAGATGTGCTAACGCTTTCTTTAGCAAAATTGGGCACCAGTCAACAAGACAAATTCGCTAAAGCTTATTTAAGTTGATATTTGTTCGAAACTACCTATTCAACGGGTTGCCAGGGCGTTCACTGTCAAGAAACTGTTACATTTAGTTGTTAGCATTGCCTTTTAACAACTAACAAAGGAAAAATAATGGTTTTACGAAAATTGATTTTAGTTTTTAGTCTTTGTCTGCTAACTGCTTGTGCAGCCGAAAAACAAGTGGTTAATGATACACCTCAAGAGCAATCGACCCAAAAAAAAGACCGCGAATTATCTGAATTACGTAAATCTGTTGGAGATAGATATACCAAAGCAAGTGACATCTGGCTGGAAAAGTTAACTCCAATTACTGAAGATATAGCTAAAGTTTGTCGTCAAAAAAAGGATAAATCCTACATTAGTTGTATCGATAAAAAAAATGATGAACTTATTGCATCCAGTTTTTTTCCAGATTTAGTCGCTAAGATGCTAAATGCAAGAAAAGAGTTTGATCAGAAGTTAATCAAAAAGAAAATCACTAGAAAAGAATTTCTGGAAAACGCGGCGAAGTTACAAAATAATTTAACAAATGAAATTAACGATCGCGTTACGCATGACATAAAGTCTGGTATTTATACTGGAAAATATTAGGGGTATAAGAACGTATGCTTTAAAGCAACCTTTCTGGCTTTAACAGATAACGTTTATAGCCATCTTTCCTAAGATGGCTATAAACCTACTCCATTCGTTCCCCAGCGTTGAAGTTTACGTCAATTCAAAGCCCAACACCGACTAGAAAAACCGCCACCAATAACACGGCAATGGAGAATTCCTCCAACTGGTGCATTAAGGAAAACCTGCCCTCCTGCATAATCATTTCGATGCGGTTAGTCACTTGGTCACGCATATGTACATTTCTATTTATCATAAGATTGCTCCTAAAAATGATTGGAATAACTACGCATTTGCCCCACCAATACGCCCTGAATTTCCACTTGCTCTGGCTTATAGCGCATAGCTTCCATTTTGGCATTGGCGGGGATGAGTAAGGTTTCGTGCGGGTATTGCTCTATGAATTTCAATGTCGCCTCGAATTTATTGACCAACGCCACCACAATTTCGCCATTTCGGGCATAACTGCGTTGCTCGATAATCACCCAGTCGCCATCGAAAATGCCCTGTTCAATCATGGAATCACCATTGATTTTTAAGACATAACAGGGTTTTTGGGTTTTTAGCTGGTCGGGGATAGCCATATAAGAGATGGTTTCCACCGCTTCTATGGGTCTACCTGCGGCAATCGTACCCACAAAAGGCAAACTGCCCTGATTATCCAGACCACCGATTAATTGTTTGGCGTATTCGGTTAACCGGATACCGCGTTGCTTACGTTCCGGCGCTTCAATCAGGTGTGCATCAATCAAGGCTTTGATATGGGCATGTAGCGAACCACGGGATTTCACCCCGATGCCGGCACAAAGTTCTTCCAGCGTCGGCGGATGCCTGAAACTATCCTGATTTTGACTTAAAAAATCGAAGATTTCTTGCTGTTTGCGGGTTAATGTGAGCTTCATAATGTTCTCTATTTGTTTTGTTTAAAAGATAGCACAAGAACAAAATAAGAACAAGAGTAGAACAAAAATTTTAAGGCCATTTTGGAAATCATCCTAAAACGTTGGCGGATTAGTCGCGCATAAAGCATAACAATCCACCTAAATCATTGGGTTTTGCATGCCTAATCCGCCCACAAGCTCTGAGTCGTATGACGAGCATGGGCATTAATCTGATAAAATAATGCTAATTATGTGATGTATTCAATCGAAGCCAACACCCCTAGCTAACAACATGCACTATTCCCAAGATTTCATAACAGCAGCAACGGCGCTCTGCGATGCCGGGCGGTTTATAGACAGCAAGGGCTGGGTGCCGGCAACTAGCGGGAATTTTTCTGCGCGTTTGCCGGATGGCACGATTGCGATCACGACATCAGGCAAGCATAAAGGCTGTTTGCAAATCGATGATATTATACTGATCGATGCCGATGCCAACTCGCTTGACGGCAAAAAACCGTCGGCGGAGACGGGTTTGCACACGTCGCTGTATAAGCGTTTCCCCGATGTCCATGCCATTTTGCACCCGCATTCGATCAATGCCATACTGGCTTCAAAGATTTTTGGCGATGAAATCGTGCTGGAAAATTATGAGTTGTTGAAAGCCATGCACGGCATTACCACGCATGAAACACGGATTACGGTGCCGATTTTTACCAACGACCAAGACATTCCCAGACTAGCCAGCCAAGTCGAACGCTATCTGGAAACAGTAAGCGATTGTTATGGCTATATTATCGCCGGACATGGCTTGTATACTTGGGGCGAAACCACATCGGAAGCCCTGCGCCATCTTGAGGCGCTGGATTATTTATTTGATTGCGAACTACGGCTACACGGAGTCAGAAAACCATGAGCGTGTTAACCATTTACCCTGACAGCCATTCTGATAATCGGCCCAAGCAAGGCACACGTTACACCGATTTTGCCGACATTGAGCGTGAGCTTGCGGCGATTGATGTCAAGTTTGAACGCTGGACTGCCAACCGTGAACTGACTGCCGATGACGACCAGGCAACCATCATTGCCGCCTATCAGGAATCCGTAGACAAGCTGAAACAGCTTTACGGTTTTCAGTCCGTAGATGTGATTAACCTAAGCCCGGATCATCCTGAAAAAGCCGCATTCCGGCAAAAATTTCTGGCTGAACATACGCACGATGATTTTGAAGTGCGGTTTTTTATCGACGGTTGTGGGCTGTTTTATCTTCATATAGGCGATAAAGTCTATGCGGCTTTATGTGGAAAAGGCGACCTCATCAGCGTTCCCGCCCACACTACGCACTGGTTTGATATGGGGGAAAATCCCAGCTTCAAGGTCATCCGTCTGTTCACCACACCGGAAGGCTGGGTGGCAAAGTTTACTGGTAGCGATATCGCCAACTCCTTCCCCACGCTGGATGAAACGGTGGCAGAACTGCAATGATTAAAGCCATCGTCACCGATATTGAAGGCACTACCTCGTCGTTGTCTTTCGTTAAAGATGTCCTGTTTCCTTACGCCCGTGCGAATCTGCCCGATTATGTCCGGCAACATAAGGACGAATCGACTATCAAACAACTTCTTGACGATACCTGTAAAGAAGCGGGAATTGAATTCGATACCGAGGGTGCTATCGCCCAGCTTATCCAATGGATAGATCAGGATAAGAAAATCACGCCGTTAAAAGCCTTGCAAGGTTTGATCTGGGAAGCAGGTTACAAACAAGGGGATTTTAAAGGCCATCTATACCAGGATGCGGTAAATAATCTTAAGGCATGGAAAGATAAAGGTATTTCGCTGTATGTCTATTCTTCCGGCTCGGTGTTGGCGCAAAAACTACTCTTTGGGCATACCGATTCTGGCGACTTAACGCCATTATTTTCTGGCTACTTTGACACCATGATTGGCGGCAAAAAAGAGGCCGACTCTTACCGTAAAATTGCTGTTGAAATCGGCTATCCCGCACATAACATTTTGTTTCTGTCAGATATTAAGGAAGAGCTGGATGCCGCAAAACATGTGGGTTATCAAGCTTTCTGGTTAACCCGCGATCAGGTGCCAAACATTCATGCCGAACATCTGCAAGTCAGTAGCTTTGATGATATTGAATTGGATAAGTGATGAAACTTTTTTCGTTTTCTATGCGGTACGATTCGTACCAACCAGTTTTGCTGGCTATGCAAATAATGTTATAACTAGCCCACTCAAGTGTTGTTCTTGAGGGTTTTTAGATTTTGGCTTAAGGAAGATTCGACAAGTTCACCACGAACGTAATCGACACAAACCGTTCGTCCTGGGCTTGTCGAAGGAGTATGCAGAGATTCCTTAATGCGAAATCTGTTTTTTGCTCACCGTAATAATAAATCCAATTTTTTCAATCGAGGAGTTAATTATGACAATCGCAAAAGTAAGTGAAATAACCTCCAGTTCCACCAAAAGTTTTGATGATGCCATCGAAAAAGGTATAAAACGGGCTCATAAAACGATAAGAGGAATTCAGGGCGCCTGGATTCAAGACCAGAAACTTGTTATTAATGATGGCAAGATTATCGAGTACCGCGTAAATATGAAAATCAGTTTTGTTATTGATTAGTGTTTTCAGGTTCAGTGATAAGTCCTGCGCCGCTAACACAAACGACAAGCCCCTGATTTAGACTTCCAGTACTGGAATTGTCTTGATGGGGCTTTTTTATGATTGCCGCATTATGCCAGAACCCGCTCTGGCATAATGTCCACCTCAACATCCGCGCCCCAAAGCTGTGAAATGACCTGTTTGGCTTGGCCGTTTCCATCGCTGCTCCAAAACCGCACTGGCCCTGGATGATGTGGGCCAGCCAATATCTCTGCTTTTTCCAAACGCGATTTAAGTTCACGGGCTATGGCAGCACCGGAATCAATGACGGCTATCGAAGACCCGACGATTTCCTGAATAAGTGACACCAAAAAAGGATAATGTGTGCAGCCCAAAACAATAATATCAACATTCTGCGCTACCAAAGGCTGAACATACTGGACGATTAAGGCACGGGTCTTGTCACTGCTTAGGTCGCCGCGTTCAACCTGCTCAACCAAGCCAGGGCAAGCTTGCGTAATAATTTTTACCTGGTCGGCAAAACGTGCAAACAGTATCTGGAAGTTATTGCTGGATAAGGTGCGGCTGGTTGCCAGCACGCCAATGATGCCCGTTTGGGTTCTCTCAGCAGCGGGTTTGACGGCGGGTTCCATGGCAATAATGGTCTGGTTAATGGTCGGGCGTAGCTCTTTTACCGCTGCGCCCGTCGCCGTATTGCAGGCCACCACAACTGCCTTGACTTGATGGCTGACAAAAAAATCGACGATGGCAGTGGATCTTTCCAGGACAAATTCTTTGGATTTGTCACCATAAGGCGCATGGGCGGAATCAGCGACATACAAGAGATTTTCATGGGGCAACAGCTTATGGATTTCGCGCAGCACCGAAAGGCCACCCACGCCTGAGTCAAAAACCCCTATGGGGTTTGCGGCATTTTTATCCGTCATTGCTAACCCTTTGTTTGAGGAATTTAAAAATGCTTATTTTGAAAACTACTTTTTAATAAGGTATCCGCTCAGTCCGCCGACCAGAGCCGAAAGCACTGATTGCGCCCATCTTTTTGCATCTGGCGATGTCTCTGCCGAAACCAGCGTATGGAAACAATTCTCGACAATGATTAACATAAAAATGATCGCCACGACAAAAAGTACGACATCTTTAAACAAACGAACCTTTCGTTCCTCTTCGGTTTCAAGCCGCTCTACAGAGATGCCGAATTCATGCCAAGGCGGAGGGGAGTTGAGGTCGATTGAACTCACAAGCCGATAATCTCAGTTTCCAGTTTTTGTGTGTTCGGATCAACCAGACCAACCTTGCGGCCTTTTTTATGGCCTTCATACACAGCCAAATAGAGCGTCAAAGCCTTGCGAAAAATCTCACTTTTGTTTGTTTCAGATTCCGCCGCCGCTTTGTCAATCTCTTTATTCAAGTCGTCAGAAATAGTGATGTTAAGACGCATACTCATAAAACCTCCAAAATAATGTTACATTGATGTTAATATTACATCAAATTTACGTATTAATAGAGCAATACTTTTTAAATTAGTTCCAGTTAACCCATTTTACAAAGAAAACAACTCGCGCATTTTTTGCCCAGGGCTTTCAGCACGCATAAAGGATTCACCCACCAAAAATGCATAAATCTCGTTATCCAGCATCAGTTGCACATCATCTTGGGTATGGATTCCGCTTTCAGTTATCACGATTCTATCAGACGGAATCATTGCTTTAAGGTCTAACGTGGTTTGCGAGGACGTTTCAAATGTACGAAGATTGCGGTTATTGATCCCCATCAGTTTCGTGTCCAGTTCCAATGCACGCTCTAATTCCGCTGCATCATGGGATTCAACCAGCACATCCATGCCCAATTTTGTCGCAGTATCCGACAACTCGCGCATTTGCCCGTCGCCCAGGGCTGCGACAATCAACAAAATGCAATCCGCGCCCAAGGCACGGGATTCGTAAATCTGGTACGGGTCGATCATGAAATC